>JAJDNK010000283.1 GCA_022340715.1 bacterium BMS3Abin03
TTTGTAGATTATAATAATTTGGATTTTCATCTTTTATCTAACAGTGCTGCTTGTAGCAGTGGTGAGAGTGAAAATTATATAGGTGCTTTTCCTTGTAAGTAAATAATCATTAATTTACCTAAATGTTGGTGATTAAGTGAAATGTATCCTTTTGATAAATTCTCCTAAGCTTACAATCAGTTTTGTTAACCTGCTGTTAAATGTTTCGTATGTACCTATACCGGTAATTTCCTGTTTTGAAATACCTAGTTTGAACTTATAAACACCGGGATTGTGTTCAGGATCAATTCCACCCAGATCATAGCGGTGACAATTCATTTGTTTGGACCATTTGATCATTTCCCACTGTAAAAGATATGAACCTCTTAATTTAAGTCCCTTTTTATTAGAAGCACCGAGCAAGTAAATCGATGTATCACCGATTGTAGTTCCAACTAAACCGGACAACGGTTGATCATCCTTATATGCAATAAATATCTGAAGCTTGAAGTCTTTATCAAGGTGATTGTTCATTTTATACATACCATTAACATCTACATACTCTTTAAACTTTTTTCTTTCGTGCATTTGTTCATGTAATTTTATATATGTTTTAAACAATTCAGAACTGCTACCACTCTCGATCTTAAGGTTATTTCTCTCTGCCTGATTTAGATAATTTCTCCATCTTGGCTTGAAGTTTTGTCTTATTTCTTCAAGATCATCGTTAAGATAGAGAATCAGAGTTTTGTAAACGGGTATACTCTTAACTTGTCGGAAACCATATTGCTTAAAGGAAGCTATTTGAGGGTTCACATCAGAAAAAATGTGAGGCTTTATTCTAAGCAGGAATTTCCTTTTTATAACATATTCTTGTCTTAATAAATCCAGCAATTCAAATAAAACTTTATTGGGGGTTTCACCAGTAGCTTTCTGCCAGACCGGTCCTCTTAATATATATGCAATTCCTCGTTTTATAAATGGGGCGGTTCTTATACGAACCGCCGCAAGACCTCTAAGTTCATCACTTTTATAGAAAGCAATATGCTGAATTCTCTTTTCATTTTGTGCATACTTTGAGAAGTTCCAGCTCTGGTAAACATTTGCATCACTAAACTTGGATAAAGCATCATTCCACAATTTTTCGTTGGTGATGTTCTTTATAGTATAATTTTTCAGGTCCGTCATTTTTAATTTTAAAATTTTAAGATCGGCGTTTAGTAAAGTTGTATCTTGAAATAAAAAGTCTTAGTTTTTTTTGTTATAGGTATCATAAGAACATATTCCCTTTTATTTTAAAGAATGTAAAAAATGAATAGTTGTATATAAGTAAATAAGAGTTCTATTTTTTAAGAATAAAATCTGCTATTCTTACTAATATTTTAGATAGTTTGTTTTCACAGGCTTCGAATACACCTACCCGAAAAGCCTCAAGTTCGGAAATCCCCGACTTGAAATAATAAACACTCGGATTATTCCGCGGATCTATTCCACCAAGATCATATCTGGAACAACCCTTTTCTTTTAACCATTTAATTTCTTCCCAGTAAGCCAAATATGCACCGAAATATTTTTTACCAAGTTCATTACTTGCCCCAAGTAATGCAATGCCAGTGTCTCCAATTGCGCTAACTATTGTTGCGGTAACAGGATTCTCATCCTTATATATAACGAAGATTTTAAATTTAAATTCGTCGTATAATTCTAGGTTTACCTTTCCTAAGCCAGCAGTACTTATATTCTGTTTAAACCTTTTTCGATTAAACATTTCTTTGTAAACACTAATAGCTGTTTTGTACAATTCATAATTATTTCCTTCAATAACTTTTAAGTCATTTTTTTCCGCTCTTTTTAGATACTTTCTCCATCGATCTTTTAAGCTTCTTCGTAATTCAGTAAGGTCCTTATTGAGATTTACCACCAGGGTATGATACGGTGTGAGATTAGTTTTTCTTTTGAAACCTTCATTTTCGACAAAATCAATATTTGGTATTTGATCTGTAAATAGAAAGGGCTTAATCCTGAGAAAGTATCTTTGTTTTACTACGAACTCTTCTCGTAGTGTCTTAAAAATCCGCGATAAAATATCAGATTCATTATTCCCATCTTTTTTTTGCCATATCGGCCCGGCAAAAATGTAAGCAATACCACAATTTATTACCGGGATAACCTTAAATCTTACAAGTGCCATACTGATAATATCTTCGCGATCAAAAACGGCAAAATGTTTTACTGATTTTTCATTTTGAGCAAGAGCGGCATAGTTCCACGTCTGGTAAATATTAGCGTCCTTAAAAGTTCTTAGGGAGTTATTCCAAAATTCTTTGTCAGTTATTTCTTTTATAGTATAAGAATAAGAAAGCTTATCAACCCTCAAGTTTAAATCCTGTGTTTTCAAATATCAAAAAATTTTATAATTTGGAATAAACTGGTAGTGTAATTTGGAGGTTTTAAAAAAAATATATTACTAGAAACAATACTGAATTTATATCTAAAATCTACGTAAGAAATCATATAAAAACTTACTACGGATTTAAAATCCGTGTAACTCAGCAGTATGCAAAAGGAGTTATTTTTTATAGAACTTTTCGCCCAAACGAACAATAAATTTTGATAAGAAACTTTCACATGCTTCGAAAGCCCCCATTCCAAAAACTTCGTTCTTTGTTATTCCTGATTTGAATATATAACCATTCGGATTAAGCTTAAGATCTATACCACCCAAATCGTACGTTTTACAGCCTTCTTGCTTAAACCAATCAATAGCTTTCCACTGAATAAGATAGGTGGATTTGTTTTTCAATCCTTCTTTTGTAGAACCGCCAAACATTGCCAGGGCAGTGTCTCCTATAGAACTTGCTGCAAAGCTCGCCACAGGTTTTTTATTTTCATATACTATATAAATCTTTAATTTTAATTCGTCATCAAGAGCATTGTTCATCCTCCCCATTTTTTCTATATCAACAAATTGTTTGAATTTCTTCCTCTGCGCCATCTGGTTATATGTTTTGAGCAAATCTTCAAATAGACTTGGATCATAGCCTTCTTTTACTTGAAGATCCTTTTTCAGAGATTGATTAAGGCAATTTCTCCACTTTCTGTTAAATCCTTTTTTTATTTCCTCCATATCTTGTTCAAGATTCAGCGTTAGGGTATGGTATGGTCTGAATTTATCTCTCTTTTCGAAGCCAACTTTTTCGAGAAAGTCTATATCGGAAAACTGATCTGTAAATATGAAAGGTCTTAAACGCAACAAATATTTTTTATTAACTACCAGTTCATCTCTTAATGCTTTCATTACATTAATAAAAATTTCTTTATTGTTTTCCTGGTTTTTTTTCTGCCATACTGGTCCACGGAATATATAAGCAATACCCCTGTTTATAATTGGGGCAGTTTTAAACCGTACCTGTGCCATTCCAACAGCGGATTCTTTATCATAGATAGCATAATGTTTAACTTTTTTCTCACTCTGGGCTAAAGCAGAAAAATTCCATGTTTGATATATGTTAGCATCACTAAATTCTTTTAACAGACTATGCCAGGTTGATTTATCAGTAATTTCTTTTACAAAGTAATTAGCCGGAATTACCTCTTCCTGATTTATTGGGGCATTATTTGACACTTTCTTTAACTTTCTTTTTAGTTCAATAAAATCTGATACCCAGTTATAACCGCCTAAAATCTTAATAATAAATTCTAGTTTTGAATTTCCGGGTCCTACAGCAACTCTGCCTCGTACATCGTAGTGTACCCCGTTGGTTGAAACATATTTTGGATCAGTAGAGAATAAAATTTTGTATCCAGCGGCATCCGATCTTTCAATTAGTTCGGAATTGTAGTCACCATAAGGAACACTTAAGAAGTCGATATTAGAATCCCATAATTTTTCTAAGTGTTTCTTAGATTCCTTTAACTCAAATTCCTGTTTTTCAGCAGGGATTTGAGTCAGTTTTGGATGATTAACCGTGTGCGATCCTATTTTAACAAGCGATTTATTTAAACTCTGTATTTCTTCTTCTGTAATTACACATTCATTATTCTGGATAGCTTCACCATAAACATTCCACGCCGGTTCTTTTCCAATATATGAAGTGGGGAAAAAGATAGTATAAGGAATGTTCCTTTTTTCAAGTTCCGGTATAGCGTTTTTAAGTACACTTCTAAAACCATCATCAAAAGAAATTGAGTAATATCTGCCCGACATTCTTTCTTTAACTTTAAAATCTATATCAACAAACTTTCCGAACCTGCTAAGAGTTTTCAACTGCCAGATAAAGTTATCTTTCAGATTATCAGGGATGGAATGATAATATAAGATCAAAAAACGGTTGTCATTTTTACCCAATAAATACTTTTTTACAAAGTTCTTTACTAGCAACCAGGTTAAATAAAAAATGCTAATAAATATTTTTAGTAATCGATTCAGATTCATTCTAAGAATTAAAATGATTTTAAAGATTCCATCATTCTTGTTTTTTGTTCGGTTTTAAAGTATTCGTATAAATCTTTGGGAATACCAAGTTTTTCCCGCTTTAGTTTAAGCATCCAATATCCTGCCAATCTGAAAAAAATGCCGAAGATCACAGGTTTTTCGCGCCATCTTTTAAATGCTTTGATAAACTGAAATGTAGGTATATAACCTAAACTGTATTCAACCTTGCCATCTCTTATTCTTTTTGTCACATAATTAGTTCCAACACTACCGGTTGTTCTATGGTGATATACGATGAGATCTTCAAAAGTTTGAATATCCCAGCCTTTCATTCTGACAGCTACGCAAGCAATTCCGTCTTCTCCTCCCCAGCGTAATGGAATAAGACCACCAATTTCTTCATAACATTTTCTTCTGAAAAGTTGAACGGCACCTCTTACGCTGTATGGATGATATGGCATTTTAAATTCTTTACCTTCATTAATATTAATGAATCCACCACCCGCCAGACCAAGTTTTTCATTCTTAACAAATTTGGAGATTATTTTTTCATAATAGTCTTCACTCATAGTTATATCCGCGTCCAGAATACCAATAAAATCGAAATCCAAATCTTTTATTTTTTCATAGGCAGTTTGAATTGCAAATACCTTTGAAGCAAAGTTTCTTTTTTTTGATCCATCTATTCGGAGCAATTCAAGAAAACTTGAATCCTCAGCATATTTAGAAACTATGTTATCAGTGTTATCTGTTGATTGATCACTAACAATTATCCATTTCAAAGGAAGAAGAGTTTGGGCAATCACGGATTTTATAGTGTTTTCAATAAAACCTTCTTCGTTTCTGGCAGCAGTCAATAGTATATATTTATGGTTAGTAGGCATAAGCATTTTGCTCCTTTCTTTCTTCTTTCTCGGGAAGCTTGTCAAACGTATAAATTCCCACAATAACCCAGCTCAACCAGAAGATGAAAGTATTTGCCCCTATACTCGCTTCGACAAAATTTGATAGAAACAACATAACCATGATTGTTAATGCAACATTAAAATCATCATTCAAATATTTTTTCTTAATTTTAAATATTGGTAGGAACAGTATAAATACCCAGATTACTAATCCAACTATTCCTAATCCTACGGCTATTGAAATGTATCCGTTATGCAGTGAAGTTTTTGAAGAACCGGACCATAAAGTCAGTTTAGGATCATAGAATCTCGGGTCTTCCCAGATTTTACCTTCTACATTAAATCCATACCCGGTGTAAGGTCGTTCCAATATTAAAGTAATAGCTCCTGACCAAAAATCCTGTCTGCCTGTTAAAGTTGTTAAGTCCTGATCACCACGCTGAAGATTAGCTGGTGTGAATGTAATTAACACAGCGAGGGCAAGACTAAGTGCCAGGAACCAGATTAAAATCTGAACTTTTTTCCCACTAAATAAAAACCATAAACCTACAGAAGCCCCACTTAATAGAATAGATGTTCTTGAACCTGTCAGTAATAAAAATGCAGTAATAATTATAAAGCACGATATAATAAAGATCTTTGATTCGCCTTCTTTTAATTTGGCGTATTTCCACAAAAGTACCGGATAAATAAGTGCACATTCGCCTCCTAAATCATTAGGGTGACTAAGTGCACCCTGTAGTCTATCGGGCGCAACCCACCACCATGCTTTACCTGGCATTGCAATAATAACTATCAGGTTAATGGCAATAAATATTATTGCATATATGTAAAGCGTATTAAAGAATGTGTGTGTCTGTCCTTCTTTGATTATCCAGTAATAAAAACCAATCAGAAACAAGAACAAAATAAAAAACTTAATACTACGGATAAATGTAATATCGGGATCAATTGAATAAGTTGTTGAAATTAAAGCAAAAATCACTATAATACTTAGTATGCCAAGGTATAATGGTATTCTTCCACGATGCATATACCAGTATTGAAAATATTTTATTATTGAAACAATAGCCATCATTAAAGGAATGCCATTCTTTACATACGAACTGAGCCCAACCTCTGAGTCAGCATCTGCGGATGCATTATTTGGAATAAAAATAGCTGCCAGTAACGGTGCTAACAGAATTAATAATACTGCAATTTCAAAACGCTGAATTGAATAAATAAATAATACCGCCGCTAGCAGCACAAGTGTTATTAATAGAAAAATTGAATACAGATCGTTAGGCATAATTACAAAAAAGTATTTTCTTAAAACATTGGTTAAGTTTTAAATGACAATAATTTATACTGAACTTTTTTAAATGATTTCCTGATTATTTGTTTCTCATCAGAATCGAAGAACTTCAGGTTGTACAACAGTAAGAAAACAATTATAAATGCGATAGGTAGAATACTGTAAAAAATTATCGGTGGACTATCGACTAAAAAATACACCGCAGCAAGAGATAATAAATTGACAAAGCCGAGAATCAATAATCTTGCTGTTTCCATTTTTACATGAATTTCCTTATCGCCAAGTATGAATAATGCTATAGCAAGTCCAAACCAGTATACGTTTATAGCAAAAATGTTTCCCATAATCCCATAATATTTAATACAAAAATAACTGAGCATAATACTTAAAACTGTTGAAATAACAGATACAATTCCGGTAATGTTCGACTTCTGTTTGATAAGCAATAATGATTGAGATATATAAGTAAATCCTCTGAAAACCTGAGCGGGCATTAATAGAAATATAAGATAGTAAGCTTTAAAATATTCCTTTGGGGCAATAATTCCCATAAAATCTCTGAAGACAAAAACCAGGGAGAAACTTATAACAACAAATGCGATTAAAAGATAAGTTGATATTTTAGAAATACGCCGGCTTAAATTGGGATCACCGATACTTGAATAAATATAGGGCTCGTACGAAAGTTGAAATGGTAAAATTAGCACAACCTGAACGATCATAGTTAATCTTGAAGCTAAAGAAAATATTCCAACCTGCTCTAATCCGACAAAGTAACTGAGCATATAAATTGCGATTGTGCTTTTAATTAAATCACCGGATCGCGCAAAAATTAATGGGAAACCAAATTTGAGCAATTTCTTGAGCGTGGGTTTCGAAACTTTGTATTTTACTTTTCTTGAGATAATCTTTAGAGGAATAATCCAAAGTAAGAAATAACCAATTGCCTGTGCTTCGAATACACCTTTAATTCCGAGATCGAACTTTACTACAAACAAAATAGTTAATGAAGATACTAATACTGCCACAGCAATACTGAAAACGGTAAACATCATTCCCTGATTTCTCGCTCTGAAATAAGAGAGGGTATTAACACATAACGATTGTAATACAGAAGCAGTTGAGACTAACAAAGCGTAAATGAAAACATCTTCAATTTGTAAAAATGTCCTAAATATGGGACCGAGAGTTATACCTGATACTGCGATTATGAAAAATCCCGCAAGCAGGTTGATGAGTATGGAACTTCCTAGTAATTCACCTCCGGCATTTTTATCATCAAACTCCTTCATAAATCTCATCAACGAGCTAACAACACCAAAGTCTACGATCGGAATGATGATCTGACTTGTAAGCAACAAGGCTGAGAGTAAACCATAATCACTCACACTAAGTGAATGCGTATAGAACGGAATTAATACAAAAGCGGAAACCCGTATGATTATTGTCCCGACAGAATATATTAATGTGCTTTTTGTGAGATTTTTTAAGCTCATCTTATTAAACTGAGTTCCCGTTCAATTAGTTGTTGTTTCTGTAATTCCCAGGTATAGTTTTTATAAACGTTGTATGATTTTTTCAAAATCTTTTTACTTTCACCGTTGTTACTGTAAATACTAAATATTGTTTCGGCAAGATTCGTTGAATCACCGGGTTTGAAATAGTAAATTGAATCGGGATCAAAATAATCCTGAATTCCACCGGTTTCAGGAACAATAACTGGTTTTTTATTGATTAGATATTCAAAAATCCGAACCGGGAAATTAAGCTGAGTAAATGAATTTATCCGGTTTGGAATTACTCCGATGTCTATTTGAGGGATAAAAGCCGCTATTTCATCCACAACAGCAAAACCTCTTATTTCAAAATGATCTCTCAGGTTTAGTTCTTCAATGAGGTTTGCAACCTTCGCTAAAAAATTTCCTCTGCCGTAAATCACCATATATATGTTCGGTATTTTTTCTCTGAGTTCTGCAACTGCTTTAACCGCTATGTCCAATCCATGTCTCTCTACTACTGCGCCGTGATACATTAATAAAAATTTAGATGAATACCGGCTTTCTTTTATCGAATTATTATGGTATTTAAAAACCTTTTCATCCGGAGAATTCATTACTATCTGAATTTTAGACTCCGGGCAGCCTCTTGAAACAAAAAGCTTTTTAAATGCAATGTTTGGAGTTAATACAAGGTTTGCAAACTTAATGCAAATCTTTTCGAAGAATTTCAAAATCTTTACGATGTAATGTTTCTCATCTACATTGATCATGGATGAAAATAATTCTGGCATCGGATCATGAAGGTCCAAAACAATTTTTGCTCCAAATAATTTTGGAATGAGCGCAGTAAACACGAGAAAATCTGGCATGTTATGAACATGGATAATATCATACCTATTACGTAACTCTAGGTGAGTCAGTTTCAAAAAAGACCAGGTAAAAAATAATGCATATTCAAGAAGATAACGGAATTTACCTGCACGATGTCTTTTAAGATTTAACCTGAACACGTTAATTCCATTAACGTTTTCTTTAGTTAGCTCGCCTCTTTGCGTTATACAAAGCACGTCTATTTTTGTACCGGCATCACGCAATGCTTCTGCCTCACGACGAACTCTTACATCAATCGGGTAGGATGATAGAACCACCATTGCAATTCTTTTCATACTACTTTCTCCAATTTTAAGTCAACTTTTTTTTCTCTTTGTATTTGCTTTACATAGTTTGCAATATCTCTGGGAAGTGCATGCCAGTATTCGTTATTGTATTTACTTTTAATGTAATTAAGGAATTCTATGTATAGATTGATAGAGAATTCTTCTTTTCTGCCTTTAAAGTCATTAAAATTGATATAATCAGGATGAATATTTACAAGTACTAAACCGCCGTTCTTAACAATCCAGTCCGTTTTATCTTTCCAAATGTTCAGCTGGTTTTCATTCATTAGAATAAATAATGTGAAATCCTGTACTAGTGTATAAGGTAGTTCTACATAACTATCATCTTCATTGCTACGTTCTACGATAAATGGAAAGATTGTTCCAACACCATCTGCCTGAGGTTCAAATGGATCGGTATCGAATGTTGATAAATCATATTCAATATTTAATTGTTTAAGCCAATCGAGGTTGTGATGCATTGCAGGTGCACGGAATCCTACTGCACTCCACTCTTTTAAATAATTATTAATTTTCTTTGAACGAAGATCAAATGTCTTTTTATTACTAAACAGTTTACCATCATGATTCAAGCCATGAACACCAACTTCAAATCCGTTTTCAGCAATATATTTTCTTAACTCTTCAGAAACATGATATCGTTCAGGAACAAAATTAAATGAAGATTTGAAACCCAACTTTTTTTCTATTTCTAATAATTCTTTGCATTTATCATGTCCTGCCTGAAGCTCGACATCGTGTGTAAGAACAAAAGCAAACTTTTTATCATCCTTCCAGCCTTTCCAACCAGATGGCTTTTTTTCTGAACCTGGCAATACAGGCCAGATGTTTTTGTAACGTTTCATCTGTTTTTTTACTAACATTTGTCTGAGATAAATCTGCACAGAACGTGGAATTACAGGTTTAAGTATGTAAAAGATTTTTCTGATCATAAATGCTTACTACAGGTATTTGTAAGTTCTATCGCCGATGATTTCAGTTAC
>JAJDNK010000289.1 GCA_022340715.1 bacterium BMS3Abin03
TGTGAAAATTTTGACTCTATTTTGAATAATTAATTGCATGATGATTTGTATCTTGCACGATAATTTTTGCCAATTATTAATAAAAAACGGAAACAATTATGGCTGATAGAAGAAGAGTTGTAGTTACAGGATTGGGTGCCATAACACCAATCGGACTTTCAGTCGAAGAATTCTGGAATGCTCTACTTGATGGTAAAAGTGGTGCTGCTAATATTACAAAATTCGACCCTTCAAGATTAAATACTCACTTTGCCTGTGAGGTAAAAGGATTCGAGCCACTAGATTATCTGGAAAAAAAGGAAGTTAGACGCTTAGATCTTTTTGCCCAGTATGCAATTGCTGCTGCTTCACAAGCTATCAAAGACAGTGGACTTGAACCTGATAATATGTCCGATGATGAAAAAAACAGAGTCGGAGTTATTTTTGGAAGTGGAATTGGTGGGATGAGCACATTCGATGAACAGGCGGTGATAAACTCAACTCAGGGTCCGTCAAGAATTTCACCTTTCTTTATTCCGATGCTAATTCCTGATATTGCTTCCGGACAAATATCAATTAAATACGGCTTCCGTGGTCCAAATTATTGTATAGTTAGTGCATGTGCTACTGCAAATAATAATATGATAGATTCATTCATGTTGATAAAACAAGATCTCGCAGATATAATTATAAGCGGTGGATCTGAAGCACCGATTTCCGAACTTGGTGTAGGTGGCTTTAATGCTTCCCGTGCAATATCTACGAGAAACGATTCACCGGAAACGGCGAGCCGTCCCTTCGACGCAACTCGGGATGGATTTGTCATGGGGGAAGGTGGTGGCTCTCTTGTGCTCGAAGAACTTGAACACGCAAAAAATCGTGGAGTAAAAATTTACGGTGAAATAATCGGTGCAGGTTTATCTGCAGATGCACATCATATAACGGCACCGCACCCAGAAGGAACCGGCGCTATACTTTCAATGCAAATGGCATTAAAAACTGCAGGTCTTAAACCTGAAGATATAGATTACGTAAATATGCATGGTACATCTACCCCACCCGGAGATATCGGCGAAACGAAAGCTATAAAAACCGCTTTTGGTAAACACGCATATAAGATGAACGTTTCATCAACTAAAAGTATGACCGGACATTTACTTGGTGCTGCCGGTGCTGTTGAAGGTATTGCAACTTTACTTGCATGTAAAAACAATATTATTCCCCCAACAATTAACTTTGAACACCCTGATCCCGGTTGCGATTTAAATTACACCTTCAACAAACCTCAAAAACGTACCGTGAATATAGGGATGAGTAATGCATTTGGATTTGGTGGACACAATACATCAGTTATCTTTAGGAAATATACTGACTAATCGAAAACACCTTTTATTCAGTATTGTTTTATAGGTTGATAGCGTACTTTTAATCTAATTCCCGGATTGTATTTATTCTGATACTCTCTAATCAGAAGAAATAAATGAAAGAGAATTATTTAGCAAAAATCGGTGAAACTTAAAATCACTGTTTTCTGATATACCTAAATCCCTTTCAACTGTGAAGCCAGCAGTTTTTCAGAAGCAAAACCATTATTTACAAATTTTATTTCGTTTTTCTGTGAAAGAACAACTGTTGAAGGAACAGTTTTTATATTCAATTCTTTTGTTATCTTAACTTCGTTAAGAGCATTATAAGAAACCAGATTAAAAAATTGATTTTGCTTTTTTAGTTTTGATAAAGCGGGATTCTGTAAACTGACACATTGCGTACATTGTTCGGTCCAGAAATATAGAATTGTTGGTAAACCGGAATTAATACTTGCAAAATCAATCACCGGATTTTTTATTCTTTTAGGTGAACCATAAAAACCTTTCTTTATCAAAAAGAACACCCCTGCTAATATTAGAACCAGAATAATAATTCTCTCAAGCATGTTGCTTCTCCGATAGTTTACCTGGAAAGATACCTAACTTGTTCAATTGAAAATATAGGAAACAACCCACACAGAAATTTAACGCGAGATTCACAAATGCCAGAACGAGAACTATCAGTGATAAAGTCCAGCCTATAAATCTCTGATTTGTAAACTCCAATAGTAAAAATGCAATAGTGAGAAAAATTCCACCCATTCCCTGTGCAAAAACGTGTGGAGTGTTATCTTCTTCAACAATTCTTGGTTCAATCAGGTTAAGCTGTTTAGTGATATGAGAGTATATTAGCTTAAATAGCCCTGCTCTTGGAAAGATTGTTCCGGTTACTAAAACAACAGCCACAAATGCTATAAGCCACTTTATGTTAAAAACAAAAGCAACAGCAGTGAATATTACAATTGCTCCCTGATTGAATTTTAATGCTGATATATCGACTTTATTTAATTTCTCAGACATATTTTTAATCTCCTTGATTTAAATAAAATATTAAGATTGAAATTATTTGCTTCTAAAAGTTTTTAAAATAAAAAACCCGCTGTGTAGGACAGCGGGTTAGTTTAATTTTTATCTTATTTTATTTTTAAAAGTTTTTTGAACAATTTAAATAATATACCGCTGCTTACTGTAATTATTACAACAACAAGTGCAACAACAACTGCCAATGGTATATTTTTTATTAAAATTCATTTATTTCTTGTTCCAATAAATTCTCATAGCCATGTTATTGAATCCATACGAAAAAGTCAAGATTCAAATGCAGTAAGACACCAGTATTAGATTTATACGGATTATTTCCAAAAAGTAAAGATTATTAATATTTCTGAAGATTCAAAAATCTAATGTTGAATTAAACTAAATTCTCTAAATAAAACAGATTCTTATATCAATCCCTTCGTATATCCCCCGTCAACCTGGATTGTTGTACCGGTAAGATAGCTTGCATTTTTAGAAGCAAGAAAGAGAGTTACAGAAGCAATTTCTTCAGGGAGAGCAAGCCTGTTCATAGGAACTCGTTTTGCCATTTCTGAAAGGACCTCTTCGTGTGATTTACCTTTTTCTTTTGCTTCAACAACCGCTAGTTCGTATAACCTGTTTGTAAGAGTTAATCCCGGGGCGACATTATTAACAGTAATATTGTATTTGGCTACTTCAGTACTTAAAGTTTTTGCAAACCCAGTTACTCCTGCCCTAAGCGAGTTTGAAAGTATTAGGTTGTCGATCGGTTGCTTAACTGAAATAGATGTGATATTAATTATTCTTCCCCAATCATTTTTTATCATTTCAGGAATTGCAAGTTTCGTAAACCGAACTGCACTAAGCAAGACCTGTTCATAAGCATGCTCCCAGTCTCTTTCATCAAGCTCCGTAAAATATCCCGGTACCGGGCCACCGCAGTTATTTACAAGCACATTAAGAGAACCGAATTCCTTTAAAACAGCTTCGTAAGTACGTTCGATATCTTTTGCTTTATTAATATCACAAACACACCAGAGTGGTTCTGTTCCATACTTTTCTTTTATTTCTTTTGAAGTTTCCAGAAGTGTACTTTTTGTTCTTGAGCAAATTGCAACCTGGCATCCTTCAGAAGCAAATGCTTCTGCAGTAGCCTTTCCCAAACCTTTACTGGCAGCGGTAATGAGGACAGACTTCCCTTTTAATCCTGTTTTCATAGAATCAACATTTTATTAATTAAGATACGAAGATTGTTAAAATATTTTAAGCTGATTGAATTATTTCTTCTGCAATTCTGCTTGTGTCCATCGCAATTACGAGCTCTTCATTCGTAGGTACTCTTAGTACTTTCACTTTGGAATTATTCTTTGAAATTACTTCTTCATTATCTTTATTTTTAATTTCATCGAGAGAAATTCCAAAAAAATTGAGATCTTTACAAACTTCCGATCTCACCTCGACAGCATTTTCACCTATTCCGCCCGTGAATACTAATGCATCAACACCACCCATAGCGGCGGTGTAAGCACCAAAATATTTTTTTATCCTGTAGCAGAAAATTTCGAATGCATATGTAGCACGCTTATGCCCGTCTTTATGCGCAGCTAAAATTTCTCTCATATCACTGCTCTCACCACTGATTCCGATCAGTCCGCTATGCTTATTTAGCAACGTTGAAGCTTCGTGCGAAGTCAATCCTTCTTTTCCCATAATATATAAAATCAGTGAAGGATCGATATCACCGCTTCTAGTTCCCATAAGCAAACCTTCGAGCGGAGTGAAGCCCATTGTTGTATCAACAGAGGCACCATATTTTACAGCTGCCATACTACATCCATTACCAAGATGTGCAGTTATAATTCTCAAATCCTCAAGCTTTTTACCGAGTATATCCGCTGCTTTGTTTGAAACATAAAGATGAGATGTTCCATGAAATCCATACCTTCTGATTTTATGTTTTTTGTAAAGATCATATGGAATACCATATAAGTATGATTTCGGAGGCATCTTAACGTGGAAAGCCGTATCAAAAACACTTACCTGAGGAGCATCCGGTAAAAGCTTCATACACGCCTGAATTCCTTTTATATTTGGTGGATTATGTAATGGTGCAAGCTCTATATTTTCCTGGATAACATTTATCACTTCATCAGTGATGAGAACTGAATCCGAGAAAGTTTCACCGCCATGAACAACTCTGTGGCCGACTGCTTCAATATCCTTTTTACTATCGATCACACCATGATTCTTACTCATCATTACACCCAGGACATATTCAATTGCCATAGAATGATCGAGAATTTCGCCAGCAATTTTTATTTTGTCACCATCATATCTTTGATGAGTTAACACTGCTCCTGTCATCCCGATCCGATCTACCAAACCTTTTGCTAACGCTTTTTGCTGATCGGTATCTATGAACTGATATTTAATTGAAGAACTACCGCAATTTAAAACTAGTACTTTCATATGATAATTTTCTTAAATATTCAATAAAATTAATAAACGATGTTCCCGTGTTCATCGTATTTGTAAAATCCTTCACGGGTTTTTCTACCAAGCTTTCTTTCCCTTACCAGTTTCCTCAGAATTGGACATGCACGGTATCTTGGCTCTCCAAGGGTTTTCCATAACGATTCCATCCATGCAAGAACTTCGTCAAGACCCATCATATCTGCCATTTCAAGTGGACCATACTGGAAATTGTATCCAAGCTTCATAGCAGTATCTATATCTTTTGCAGTTGCAACTCCTTCAAGCAGAATATGCATTGCTTCATTCAATAAAGGAACAATTGCACGTGTTGTTACAAAGCCGGGATACTCATAAACCTCGACAGGGGTCTTACCAATTGTTTTTACGAAAGCTTTAATTTTGTCAACAGTTTCATTTGAGGTGTGAAGACACTTTACAACTTCAACTACAGGAATTTTAGGAACCGGTGTAAGAAAGTGCAAACCGATTACTCTATCGGGTCTGTTTGTTGATTCTGCGAGTTTTGTTAAGCTTAAAGTAGATGTGTTGGAAATAAAAATACATTCTTCATCCGCAATTTTATCGAGCTGTACAAAAATCTTTCGCTTTAATTCAAAATTTTCATTTACTGCTTCAACAATAAGATCGCATTCATTTATCTGATCAAAATTGATTCCCCAGGTGATTCTGCTTAAGATGGCTTTCTTCTCTGAGTTTGTCATTGCCCATCTTTTAATTTCATTGTCTATAAACTCAGACAAAGAATCTTTTGCTTTTTTCAGATTTTTTTCATTCTGCTCGACGATCAGCACTTCTAATCCCGAACTCGAAATACTTTGAGCAATTCCCTGCCCCATTATCCCAGCACCGATTATTGCAACTTTTGCTATAGCACCGCTATCATCAAGTGCGCGGGTACGTTCGAGTAAGTCTTCTAACTTTAGATTTTCTTCCGCCATAATTTTTTATTTATCCCTTACTTACATTAAAATAATTACTAATCTTTACATAATTCAATTTCTTATCAGGAAACTTAATTTAACCTTGTAACTCATATCTGTAATTGGATTTCTTCACCCTGATCGGAAATCTTTCTCCCTGAATAAAAAGTTGAAAATGTTAACACTAAAATTAGGAATAAAAAAGATGCCAAAACAGGTTGGGGATTAGCAATTCTTTAGCTGAATATAAGATCAGCAATTGTTTGTTTCTATTAATCCAGTTGTTTGTAATAAAATCCCTCAAAAATCCTTTTTACGAAAAATAAATATTGCGTACCACATTACTACTACTGTGAAACCTAAAGAAGTTAAAACAGGTTGCCAATCAACTATTCCTTCACCGACAGCAAGGTTTACCGTTATATTACCAATTAGTTCAGATGTTTTAGGAACAATATAGTAGAAAAAATCAATTACCGATTTAAGAAAGTCACTCGTGATAACAGCACTGAATTTTGTTCTTCCCGCGTAAAGTAATGGACTTAAAATAAGGAATATAAAATATGCAGACATCATCCCAAGAATTGAACCCTGTGTGATAACACCAAACAATACTATGAGCGAGTAAAGAACGGCAAAAGTAAAAGTGACTGAAAGAATTATATTGAGAAAAGCAAAATTAAATATTGAAAATCTTAGTGAAATAACCAGCCATATCCCGATTACCAGGAAAGCTACATTAATAAAAACAACTAATAGCCCACCAAAATATTTTCCCAAAAGAAGCTGCAATCGCGATATAGGCTTCGATAAAAGAAGATCTATGTTTCCTTTTTCGAGCATGTTCGGGACAAAACTTGCGCTCGAAAAGACTGCGAGAAGAATACAAAGACTAATAAGCGGAGTTGTAATCATTAATTGTATCGAAGTGACTATTTGATCGAGCAAAAGATTTTTATCGTGAACAGTGATGCTGCTTTCAAGTGCCTCATTGCTTAATACATTAACAACGATTGCAGTAATGATTATTGCTAGTGCTGAAAGCCCGAGAAAAAATAGGAAAACTTTTCTGGCAAGTGCTTCTCTAACAGTATACCATGTTGTTATCCAGATATTATTCATTCGCTGTTCCCTCAGATTCATTTATTAACGAAATGAACATTTCTTCAAGCGTACTCTTAAGGGGTACTATTTCTTTAAGTAAAATTCCTTTACTACGGATATTATCTATAATCCTGTTAAGTTCTGCAATGTCTGCAACTTTAATCACGTAACTGTTATCTGATTGTTTTGTAGCATTATCTAATTCTATGCTTTCAGATATTTTCTGAATAACTAATTTATATTCTTCTTTCTTTTCAGTTAACTCTTTTACAGTTCCTTCTCTGAGCAAATTACCTTTATTCAGAATCCCCACACGATCCGTAATCAATTCAACTTCAGAAAGTAAATGACTATTCAGAAAGATCGTTTTCTGCCTGCTTTTAAGTTCAACCAGAATATCGCGAATTTCTTTCCGCCCGATTGGATCGACTCCATCCGTTGGTTCATCGAGAAAGATAAGTTCCGGATCGTTGATCAGTGCTTGCGCAAGTCCTAATCTCTGCATCATTCCTTTTGAATATGCCTTAATCTTTGTTTTCTTCCATTTTGATAATTTAACGATTTCCAGAAGCTCATCTATTTTTTTATCCAGTTCCTTTCCATCTATTCCACTTAGCTTGCCGAAAAACCTGAGTACTTCACCACCATTCAGGTATGATGGATATTTATGATTTTCAGGCAAATACCCGATAGATTTTTTCAGCTTATAATTGTTTATGTTTTCTCCCAGCATTTTTGCCGAACCGAAAGTTGGAAAGATAATCTGAAGCAAAAGTTTTACGAGTGTAGTTTTCCCTGCTCCGTTTGGTCCAAGCAACCCGAAGATGGTTCCTTTATTTATGGAAAGACTTAGTTCGTTTAATGCACGGACTTTCTTCTTCCCGAACGATGATACATAAACTTTAGATAAGGAGGTGGTTTCAATTGCAATCATAAATTGCCCCAATTTGAATAGTTAAGAATTGCTATTATCATAATTTCTATTATCTGAAAACTTAATTAGATTTAGAATTCAAAATAAACCCGCTCAATAAAATATACAATCTTTTGGTATAGCGCAGTTAATTAAATCACTCAAATGAACGAAATAGAAAAAGCATTAAAAAGATATTTTGGATTTGACAGCTTTTTGCGGGGACAAAAGGAAATAATCGAGTCTATTCTTAAAGGAAAACAGGTAATTGCAATTCTCCCAACAGGTGCGGGTAAATCATTGTGCTATCAGCTTCCGGCATTGATCTCGGAAAATTTCTCAATTGTCATCTCGCCCCTTATCGCTTTGATGAAAGACCAGGTAGATAATTTAAACAAGAAAAATGAAGTTGCGGCATTCATCAACAGTACAATGAGCTTGTCTGAGACTGAAGAGGTTTTTCAGAAAATTTCATTCGGGAAAATTAAGCTGCTTTACCTCGCTCCCGAAAGATTAGACAGCAAAAAATTTGCAGAAAGGATAAATGAATTAAGCCCTAATTTTTTGTTTGTCGATGAAGCACATTGTATAAGCGAGTGGGGACATAATTTCCGGCCAAGTTATACAAAAATTCGGGAGTTCATCGAATATTGCTCAATTAAAAAAGTCTCTGCATTCACCGCAACTGCAACTCCCGAAGTTGTTAGAGATATTCAGGAACAACTAAACTTTAAAGAACCGGAAATATTTGTAAAAGGATTTGAACGGGAAAACCTCCATCTAAACGTTTTACTGAATGTAAAAAAGAACAGCAAAGTTCTGGAATTACTTTCAGGTACCGGTGGACCGGCAATCATTTACACTTCTTCTAGAAAAAAAGCGGAGGAGGTCTCGGAGTTTTTATCTCTCAAAGGAATTAACTGCGGTTATTATCATGCCGGGTTAAACGCAATCGAGAGAAGAAAAGTTCAGGAAGAATTTATCAACGATAACATACGTGTAATTTGTGCAACAAACGCTTTCGGGATGGGGATCGATAAAAAAGATATCCGTTTGATAATTCATTACAATATGCCGGGCTCGATTGAAAATTACTACCAGGAAATCGGAAGAGCAGGCAGGGATAATCAAGAATCGTTTGCCTATATGTTATACGATGAACGTGATCTGGGAATCCAAAATTATTTTATCTCAAATTCTCATCCCACAAAAGATCTTATTCAAAAGATTTATTCTGCGATTAATGATTTCAATCAGGTTGCTCTGGAAAGTAAACCTGATAACGAATTGATAGTTGATATAGAATACATTTCAAAATATACAAATGCGGTAATAAGCAGGGGTTTGCTGCATTCTTCACTTAAATATCTGGAAAATGCCGGCTATTTGAAACAGGTTTCAGAATTTGAAAAAAAGGATACGATCCAATTTCTAATGAGTAAGGACAGACTTGAACAGTTTGTCAGAAGGACCTCTAGTGAAGAGCTAAAAAATATTTTACTTTTATTACTAAGAGATTTCGGCAGTCAACTTTTCAGAGAACATAAACAAATTTCAGTTTATAAAATTGTAAATCAGTTAGAAATTTCAGAAGAAGCTTTGAGCGAATCTCTTACAACATTAGATAACCTCGGAATCATTTCATATCATCCTTCGATAGAAAAAGAAACAATTCTACTAACCGTCCCACGTTTGGAAAAAGAAAGACTTCAGCTTAACTACAAAAAAATAAATGAGGCTTATCTTAATTCGAAGCAGAAATTAGATAAGATGATCGATTATGTTTTTACAAATGAATGCCGGTTTAAATATATCCTGAATTATTTTGGTGAGAAAGCAAACAATTATAAATGCAGGAAATGCGATAACTGTTCAACGAGCAAACAAATATCCGATGCTGCTGTCGACTATATTTCTGAAATGATATTGAAAACCTTAGCGGAATCGGAAAACCAATTGCCGGAAAGTTCTGTAATAAAAATTATAAGAGGAGAAAAAGAGAAAGAAAGCTATGCGAAATTCGAAAGCTTTAGCGCTGCATCGAATTACGGAAATAATGAGATAAAAATTGTAATTCAGAACCTGATTTCGAAAAAATTAACAACAAGATCACAGGGCAGTAACAGGTTTCTTGAACTTACGAAAGAAGGATTAGATCAAACAGAAGAAATAATTCCACTGATTCCAAAAACAAACAATTACGAAAAAGATCTCGGACTTTTTCATGCCCTAAGAGAAGTGAGAAAAAAAGCTTCCCAAAAGTTCTTGCAAACACAGTATCTTATTTGTCCGGATGAAGTATTAAGAAAAATTGCAAAAGAGAAGCCGAAAACCAAATCAGCATTAGCAGGAATTGAAGGTTTTAACAACAGGATGATGAATAAGGTAGGAGAAGATTTCTTAGAAACAATAAATTCATATTCATTACGGGAGGAACCGAGTAATAATAAAAAAGAAATACCTGGAAATATACGCGAGACTTACAACCTTCTCCAAAAGAAATACAGCTTAAAGGAAATTGCACAATTAAGAAAACTATCCGAACCGGTTGTATCCATGCAAATCGAAACCATTCTTGAATACGATAGCAACTGTGATATCAAATATTTATATGATAAGAATGACTATGAAACGATAAACAAGGAAATAGAAAAAGGATTTTCTTCATTGAAAGAATTGAAGGAACAGCTTCCTTCAAAAATTACTTTTGCACAAATAAGGATTGCTGTCGCAAAAAACAAAGCTACTTCTCTTTAACATTTTTTAATTCTTCGACATACTTAATAGCCCTATCAAAAAATTTTTCCCATCTTTCTTCAGAAGAGTTATAATAATCAATTGTGTTTGTGTAAAGTGAATCGGGGATGTTATGTTTTTTCAGTATAATAGCTCTGATTGAATCGGGAGGAATTGACTTATCCTGAAGTGTATCTTGTGCTACAAGAATATCTACATAAACTTTAATGAATTTGTCTTCAGGAATAAGTTTATCTTTATTGCAACTAATTATTAACAGAGATATAAAAAAGCAAAACAGAAAACACTTTTTCATCGGAAAGATCAGTTCATCTTTTTGCTTGCTTCGAAGAGAATTTTCTTTTCACGTTCGGTAAGATTCTGATAGCCGGATTCACTTATTTTATCAAGAATTTTGTCAATCTCTGCCTGTGTTATCTTATCTTCATCTTTATTTTCTTTTTTATCATCTATATCGTAGTATTTAGCATTTTCAATGTTACCATAACGTTTTTTAATTTTTTCACCAATACCGCTGAATGGATTCGTAAAACCTGTACCAGAAGAATGCGAGCTTCTTCTTCCAAACGAACGTTTTATCGGAGCATCTATAGAACTATCAAACATTATAAACAGGAATCCTGCAAGTGCCCCACCAAGATGTGCAAGATGAGCAATATTACTACCGGCACTATTAACTAACAAAAATTCAAGAGCGATTAGAAAGCCAATTAAATATTTCGCCTTGATCGGGAGAAGAAAATAAAGGTAAATGTATCTATCCGGGAATAACAGGCCGAAAGCTATTAACACACCATAAATTGCGCCTGAAGCACCTATTGTTAATCCGGGAGCAGCACCGAGCAATGGAGGAAGAAATAACTGTGATATTCCTGCGGCTACACCGCATAGCAAATAATAGAAAAGAAATTTCTTTGAACCCCACAAATTTTCAATTTCCATCCCAAACATCCATAAGGCAAACATGTTAAAGAAAATGTGTCCAAAACCTCCATGCATAAACTGGTAAGTAATTAATTGCCATATCTGGAAATTGGCTCCTACACCCAAAGGATTTAATGCAAACCATTTATTTAAGATATAACTTCCAGGTACTCCACCGATCATTATATTCTCGAAAAATATCTGGAATAAGAATACTATACCATTAATTATCAGAAGATTTTTTAATACTGGCGGGAAAAAACTAAATCCGCCGAATCCTTTAGGTCTGTAATAACTCACATCTGTTCCAAATTAAAAATTTTATTTGTCATTTAATGCTGCAACACCGGGAAGAGTTTTTCCCTCAAGAAATTCTAATGATGCTCCGCCGCCGGTAGAAACATGTGACACTTTATCTTCCAACCCGGCTTTGCTGATAGCAGCAGCAGAATCACCTCCGCCAATCACCGTTACACTTCCGTTCTTTGTAGCTTCAGCTAAAGCATTTGCAATTGCGAAAGTTCCTTTTGCAAAGTTTTCCATTTCGAAAACTCCCATCGGTCCGTTCCATACAATCGTTTTTGATTTCAATAATTCATCACTAAATAACTTAACCGTTTCGGGTCCGATATCCAATCCCATTTTGTTAGCAGGAATATTATCCACAGAAACGGCTTCAGAAGGCGATTCATTCTTAAATTCTTCGGCAACGATAACATCAATTGGCAGTAAAAATTTTACTTTTGAACCTTTTACTTTCTCAAGAATTTCACCTGCAAGCTCAAGTTTCTCTTCTTCAAGCAGAGACTTACCAATTTCTTTTCCCATAGCTTTGAAAAATGTAAACGCCATTCCGCCGCCGATTATCAGAGTATCTACCTTATCAAAAAGATTATTGATGACATCTATTTTACCCGATATTTTTGCACCGCCTAAAACTGCACAATAAGGTTTTTTAGGATTAGCCAATGCAGAACCCAGATAATCAAGCTCTTTCTTCATTAAATAACCACCGGCAGAAACCGAAATAAATTTTGTCACTCCTTCCGTGGAAGAATGTGCGCGATGTGCACTGCCGAATGCATCATTAATGTAAACATCGCCAAGTGCTGCAAGCTCTTTAGATAGCTCAGGATCATTTTTTGTTTCACCAGCATGAAATCTTACATTCTCAAGAACTGTTACATCACCCGGCTTCATAGAACTTACAACAGCTTTAACTTCTTCACCTATGCAATCATCTACAAATTTTACTTCTTTACCAAGTAATTCACCTAAACGCACAGCGGTTGGTTTCATACTGAACTTTGGATCTCTATTACCTTTTGGTCTGCCGAGGTGACTCATCAGGATTGCCATTCCTCCTTCGCTTATTATTTTTTTGATCGTAGGAAGAGAAGCCCTTATTCTTATATCATTCGTAATGTTCTGGTTTTCATCGAGCGGTACATTGAAATCGACTCTGACCAAAACTTTTTTATTCTTTAGTTCGACATCATCAATGGTTAACTTTTTCATTTTAATCCCTCTTTAAGAAATTGAGTGGAGTTATTGGAGAATTCTTTTTAACTCTTTGTAATCTAAAAATTAGAATGTGTCTTAGCAGTGAACAAGCCCCTACTAAGACACAAAGTTTACAATTTATAAATCAGATTATTTTGATAATCATTAACTGGTTAAGAAACCTTCTTCATCAGATCGACAACACGGCATGAATAACCGTATTCGTTATCGTACCAGCCGACAACTTTAACAAGATTTCCAATTACCATGGTTGACAGTGAATCAAAAATAACCGAATGATTATTTCCGACAATATCGGCAGATACTATTGGATCCTCTGTGTATTCCATTATTCCTTTTAATGAACTACCGGCTGCTTTTTTGAAAGCTTCATTAACCTGCTCAACTGTTGCTTCTTTCTTTACTACTGCTACGAAGTCAGTGATTGAACCATCAGGTGTAGGAACTCTTAATGAAATTCCGTCGAGCTTACCTTTTAATTCAGGAATAACTTTACCGATAGCTTTTGCTGCGCCTGTAGTAGTAGGAATAATCGATAATGCAGCTGATCTTGCTCTTCTTAAATCCTTATGGGGTAAATCGAGAAGTCTTTGATCGTTTGTGTAAGAGTGAACTGTAGTCATCACGCCTCTTTCAACACCGAAAGTATCATTCAACACTTTAACCATCGGGGCAAGACAGTTCGTTGTGCATGAAGCGTTTGATAAAATCTGTTCTTTCCCGGTGATTGCATCTTCGTTTACACCAAGAACGATCATCCCATCAACATCACCTTTAGGTGGAACAGTAAGGATAACTTTTTTTGCACCGGCTTTGATGTGATTCATACAGCTTTCTTTATCACGGAAGACACCGGTCGATTCAATTACAACATCTACATCTTTCCAGTTTAATTTTGAAGGATCCTTTTCTGCAGTAATTTTTATCCTGTCGCCGTTTACGATTAATTCATTTCCATCAACTTTAACATTGCCGTTGAATCTGCCGTGAACAGAATCATATTTTAATAAATGACCAAGGGTTTTTGAATCGGTCAGATCGTTGATACCAACAAAATCGAATCCGCCTAATTCAAGGCATCTTCTAAAAACCAATCTTCCAATTCTTCCAAAACCGTTAATTCCGACTTTAATCGCCATTATTTTTCTCCTCAAATAAAAGTTAAGATTCAGTTAAATAGGGTTTGTAAAATTAGTTAAAGAGTGACGGAAATCCAATAAATTACCGGTTGACCTTTGTAAATTGTGCTATAAATCATGCAAAATTATCCACAAAAATTATTGAAAAATTACGCGCAATAATTTTTAACGATAAAATTTATATATTTAGCAAAAACAAATACCTATAACAAAAAATCAAGAGGTAAAAATGGTACCGCAAAAAGTTCAGACAGCATTAAATAATCAATTAAACGAAGAGATGTTCGCATCCTACAGCTACCTTGCTATGTCTGCATATTTTGAATCGCACGACTTAAGCGGTTTTGCTAGCTGGTTCAGAGCGCAATCTACTGAAGAGTACGGACACGCAATGAAAATATTCGATTATTTACATCAGGCTGGAGGCAAGGTAACTTTAAAAGAAATTAAATCACCAAAGACGAACTGGAAAGCATATCTTGATGTTTTCAAAGATATGTACGCTGCAGAACAAAAAGTTACGAAGTCGATAAATTCTATTGTGGAATTATCCGGTAAAGAAAAAGATTATGCAACAAATAATTTTTTACAATGGTTTGTAAGTGAACAGGTTGAAGAAGAAGCAACTGCTCAGAAACTATTAAAGAGAATGGAAATGGTTGGTAATAATACTCCCGGCTTGTTGATGATGGACAGAGAACTTGGAATGAGAGCATCGGGACAGTAAATAACAGAATTATATCTTTTATAAAAGTCCTCTTCATTCGGAGAGGATTTTTTTAATTAATCAAATTGATACTAAGCAATTAATACTTCACATCATCAATGGGAATTGCTGTTTGTCTCATAGAATGGACTTTATTTGCAACAGGCAAACTGATTTCTTTACTTACTCTTGCTTCGAAGTAATCTCTGAATCTTGTAACCATATACCTTACAGGCCACGCAGCAGCTTCACCTAATGCACAGATTGTGTTTCCCTCTATGTTATTTGCAATTGAAATCAAAAGATCAATATCGCTGATTGATCCTTCACTCCTTAGAATTCTTTGTAAGACTTTTTCCATCCAGCCGGTTCCTTCACGGCAGGGAGTACATTGTCCACAGGATTCGTGATGATAAAAATGAGCAATCCTTGCGAGTACTTTAACAAGGTCAGTATCTTCATCCATCACCATTATTCCACCCGTCCCGATTGCAGAACCAACTGTCTTCAAAGACTCAGCATCCATCTTAACGCCTTCAAGTTGATCTCCTCTTAAAGGAGGCATTGACGAACCGCCGGGAATAACACACAAAATCTTTTTATTACCGGGAACACCACCAGCGTAATTGTAAATAATATCTGTTAAAAGTGTACCGGAAGGTAATTCATAGATTCCAGGCTTGTTTACGTGTCCGCTTACACCGAATAAAATTGTTCCCGGATGTTTCGGCTCACCAATTGCAGCAAACCATTCCCATCCTTTTTCGATAATCTTTGGGATGTTCGTTATCGTTTCAACATTATTTATCGTAGTCGGATTTCCCCATAATCCGTTTTGTGCGGGGAATGGTGGTTTAACTCTTGGATAACCTCTTTTCCCTTCAATGGAATTCATCAAAGATGATTCTTCACCACAAATGTAAGCGCCTGCACCTTTGTGAATATAAATATTACAAAAGAAATCTATGCCGAAAGTCTCCTTCATCTTTTCACCAACGTAACCTTTTGCATATGCATCATCTAAGGCTTTCTGCATCAGCTTAATCCACTTATGATACTCGCCCCTTATATAGATATAAGCTGTTTTGGCACCGATTGTATAACAGGTAATTAAAATCCCTTCAATTAACTGATGAGGATTAAATTCAAAAATTTGCCTGTCTTTGAAAGAACCCGGTTCGCTTTCATCACCATTAACACAAAGATATTTTGGTTTGTCTGTAGTCTTCGGCATAAAGCTCCACTTCAAACCCGCAGAAAATGCAGCACCACCTCTTCCTCTCAATCCCGATTTTTTTACCTGATCAATTATCTCATCCGTTGTTTGTGAGAATGCTTTTTTCACTGCAGTAAAACCACCATGTTTTTCATAAACATCAATCAGGTGAAGATTCTCTATGTCCGGTAAAACTATCTTTTCCATTAATCCGAGTTTTTTAATGAAGAAAGGATTTCTTCAACTTTTTCTTTGTTAAGATTTTCATAATAATCTTCGTTAACTGCAATCATCGGGGCTGTACCACAACTTCCCATACATTCAACTTCTTCAAGTGAAAATTGATGATCTTCAGTTACACCAAGATGATCAATCCCAAGTTTATCTTTTACCTGGTCCCAGATTTCATAACCACCGCGAAGCATGCAGGAAACATTCGTACACACCTGGATATGATATTTTCCCATTTGTTTCTGATGAAACATAGTATAAAATGTAACAACACCGAGAACATCTTCAGGAGTAATATCAAGTATCTTTGCTGTTTCAGTAATTACTTTGTTGGAAATAAAACCATTCTGTTCCTGCCCGATATAAAGTGTTGCCATTACAGCAGGTTTCTTTTCAGGATACTTTTTTATCTCCTGTTCGATTCGTTTAATATTTTCTTCGGTAAATTTAAATTCCATAAACTTATACTTGAACCTCTTTACTTATCCGCTTCACCCATTATCGGGTCAATACTTCCAATAATCGCAACTACATCAGAGATCATTTGTCCCACAAGTAATCGTGGTAAAACCTGTATATTATTAAACGATGGAGAACGGATTTTACATTTCCATGGATGACCTTCACCTTTACTAACAAGATAGAAACCCAACTCCCCTTTCGATCCTTCAATTGCATGATAAATTTCTCCGGGTGGAGGATTAATACCAAAATTTACGATCATAAAATCGTGAATGAGCTCTTCCATTTTTGTGTAGATTTCCGTCTTATGAGGTAGTACCTTTTTCGGCTGATTTAGAAGTACTTCACCCTGCGGCATTTTATCAAGTACCTGTCTTACAATTTTGGTACTTTCACGCATCTCATCAAGACGAACAAAATATCTTGCCAGAGAATCACCTTCAGTATAAACTGGAATATCGAAATCAATTTCATTATACTTTAGATATGGCTGAACTCTTCTCAGATCATATGCCACTCCACTTGCCCGTATATTCGGCCCGGTAAAACCAAGATCGAGTGCTTCTTCTTTGGAAATAACTCCTACACCATCAACTCTTTCAATAAAAATCCGGTTTGTGTTTATCAGCTTTTCACACTCAGCAAGATTATCTTCAAACTGATCTATAAACCATTTTACTTTTGCTAATGCTTCAGGCTGTGCATCGTTGGCAACACCACCGATTCGTGTATAGCTGTTTGTAAATCTGGCACCACAAAGTATATCCCAGATATCGAGCACTTTCTCTCTTTCACGCAATGTCCAGAGAAAAACCGTAAGCGCTCCAACATCCATCGCAAAAGATCCGACAGCGACAAGGTGAGATGTGATACGTGCAAGCTCTGCAATCATCATCCTTATGTATTGAGCTCTTGGGGGTGCTTCAATTCCTGCAAGTTTTTCTACAGCAAGCACCCATCCTACATTATTTGCCATCGGTGATATATAATCCAGCCTGTCAGTGTGGGGAATAAATTCATAATAGCTCATGTTCTCAGCAAGCTTTTCATACCCCCTGTGCAAGTAACCAAGATCGGGAACACAGGCTATTACAGTTTCTCCATCAAGTCTAAGAACTAATCGTAAAACACCGTGAGTAGCGGGATGCTGCGGACCCATATTGAGGACCATTTCATTCTCAAGAGCATCATCAACAGTGATATCTGTCTCCGTATCAAGGAGTGCCTGAATTATTTTTGGATGAATTTCTTTTAAATCAGAATCCATAATTTCTCTACTTCTTTGGCAATGGAATTGAACCGGGTATGCCCATTAACGGGAAATCTTTTCTTAACGGATGATATTCAAAATCTTCCGGCATGTACATTCTTCTTAAATCAGGATGATTATTAAAAGATATCCCGTACATATCATACACTTCTCTTTCCTGCCAGTTTGCTGTTTTCCATACAGATGTAACCGAATCGATTTTACAATCAGACTCATCTACATCAGCTTTTAATCTTAACCTGAAATTATTTTTGAATGAATAAATCTGATATACAATTGTGAACCTGTCTTTTCTCTTTGCCCAATCGATAGCTGTGACATCTTCGCAAAAACTAAATTCAAGGTCAGGATCGAATTTTAGAAATGAACAAACATCAACGACAACTTCCTTGGGAAACTTGATGGTAAGCTCATCCCGGTAATCGGTAGTCTCAAAATTGGTACCGGGAAAATGTTCTTTGAGCTTTTGTACTACATGTTCTTTTAAATCCATACTTTAATTACGCTGCGTTAGTTCAAGTTCAGGAGGCTTCGCATTTTTGAATTCTGCGGCTTTTGTTCTTCCTATTTTATCCTGTATCATAATTAAAGCATTAAGAAGATTATCGGGACGCGGTGGGCATCCGGCTAAGTAACAATCTACAGGCAGGAACTGATCGATTCCCTGAACAACGGAATACGTTCTGTAGATTCCACCGGAAGCAGTACAGGCACCCATTGCAATTACCCATTTAGGATCGGGCATCTGATCATAAATTTTTCTAACGACCGGAGCCATTTTATAAGTTACTGTTCCGGCAACAATCATCAAATCGCACTGACGTGGAGTAAATCTCATTACTTCAGATCCGAATCTGGCAATATCATATTTCGGATCACCGGCAGCCATCATTTCGATTGCACAGCACGAAATTCCCATAGGCATCGGCCAAACAGAACTTTTTCTTGCCCAGGCAATTAATGCATCTACTTTTGTAGTAAAATATCCATCCTGCTTCAACAACGATTCTAATCCCATTTGAATCCTCCTTTCTTAAACGCATACAAATATCCCAACTCAAACACTATCAGAAAGATAAGCATCGACACAAAAACGGAAGTCCCAAACTCGGCAAATAATTTTTTAAACTCTACCGCCCAGGGATAAACAAAAATTACTTCGATATCAAAAATTATGAACAACATCGCTACTAAATAATACTTTATCGAAATCCTGTCCTTTGTTGTACCGACCGGTTTCATCCCGCTTTCATAAGTTGAAAGCTTTTCAGTATTTGGTCTTTGGGGACCAAAAAGAACGGATGAAAATGCGATTGCAATTGCAATTGCAATTGCGATAATCAACACTAAAAATACCGGTATGTAAGTCTCAAGCATATAGTTTATTCTTAAATATTGGCTTCAAAAATATCCAAAAATTGCACCAGTGTCAATTTAAACACTTATACCGCTAACCATTTTGACCTAACCTAATTAATGAGTTTGTGAGGCAGATAACTTCAACGTAAAACTTTATAAAGAACCGCAGGTGGATTATTAAAATACACCACGGTTTTAAGTCCTGGATGCGGAGATTTAGGATTTAACAAAGACTGAAATTCTCTTCTCATTCCTGCTTCTATCGGACTGAAATAGAGATAATCTACATCATGTTTTTTAAATGAATCTATAAGAGCAGGATATGTATTAACCAAGGGTAAAAGATAAAAGTCCATATTTAAGTAATAAGCTACATGTGGTTTTCTAGCAGCAATCTTTTTACCTTTTTCACTTTCAGGTACGTGGGTTTGATACCAATCCCGCAATGTGAGCAATTCTACCGGACCGGAATCAATTCTTGAACTATTGAACGTAACAGAATTTGATAAAGTCAGTATTAGAAGTATAACAGTAATAACATACCCCAGTTCAGCAGGTAATTTTTTGTATAAGATTAATTTTTCATTAAAAAACACACCAAGTGCAATTACCGTATAAAACGGGATAAGAAAAATTGAGAATCTTTCACTGTAAAAAACAAGAAGCAACAATCCAAAGAAAAATATGTTTGAAAGGTAATAACCTGTTTGAATACTCTTCCAGTTTTTATAAGGTTTTGATACTATCAGGATTATCAATCCAAGTATAACAAAAACACCTATATACCAACCCATCAATCTTTCCATATCAAAAATAAAATGTCCACCAATATTTCCGATAACCATCGAAATGAATTTGGGAAAATCTCTGCCGATCACATCAAATAAAGATGTAAAACTGCTGCTTTCTTTAAACCAGAATTGATCCCAAGATACTTTACCTTTTCCAAAAAGTTCGTAAGCAATGTTTTTATAATTTTCGTTATAGAAGAAACTTCCCTTTTCGCTTAAACAATAAATCCCCCACGGAGTAAATGTAAGAATGAATGACGCAAGAAAAATAATCGAAGATTTTATTCTCTTTAGCCAGCTTATATTCCAGTAGTTAACAAATAAAATAATTACTATAAATCCGAGCAGGAATACACCATTGTAACGGGTAAGGTAAGATAAACCTCCCAAAACACCTGCAATAATCAGATTCTTATAACTTAATTCCTTCTCTCTGAAAAAGAAGAATAGAGTACCGGTTGCAAGCGCATTAAACACCATATCTGTGCCGGCACTGTAAGTGTACTGAACAAAGATAGGATTTGCTGCAAGAATTAAAGTTGCAAAAAAGGCAAGCTTTGCTGAGAATATTCTTTTTATTATTTCGAAACTAAAAAATATAACGAGTGAGCCGGATATTATTCCTAACAATATGCCAGATAAAAAATAATTTGAAACTAGAAGGTTGAATATTCCCAGTATCATCGGGTAAAGTGGTCCACGAAACTGATCAATATGTATTGTGCCATTCAGGAAACTTTTTGCACCGGGTACATAACTCCAGAAGAAATCCGTCTCTACACCGTAATCTCCGACCTTATGATACAAAAGACTAACTATCAACAAAACAACAAAATAAAGAAGTGCAATTGATAATCCGGCATGTTTATACCGGATGATGTTATCGAACAATTCTTTTAGCGAATTGTTCTTTTTTTTCTGAGGAATTTTTTTTCCGGATTTTCTAACCGTTTTTTTTGAAGACATTACAATTAAAAAATTTAAATGAAGTATTGAAATTTGGGATAATAACCTGCTGGTCTAAATTATCCTAATCCTGATTTGCTAAAATAAGAAATTGCAGGAAAGGATAGCTTTTTTCATTTCTTAATTCTTTTTAATTTGATCTTTAAGTTACAATTTGAAAACAAAAAAAGTCTTATTAAGGATAAATTTTTGAAAAATATCCTTCGAGTATTATTTATTATTATGATTTTGGGACCTAATTGCTTTCCCCAGGATAGTACAGAATCATTTGAGTATTTTGAACATCCACAACAATTTAATAACCTTTTTTCAAATTTTGACAAACAATTAAACACTTATCATCTCAACACGGGAATTATTTTAAACGGTGACTATTCAAATTTTAATTTAAACCTTTCTGAAAATTTCAGATCCACCTTGTTTCGTTCCTCTTCCATTACAATAAGAGATGAGCAATATTTCAAACTTCACAGTCAATATAAATTAAATGAAAATTATAGATTGGGATTTTCAGTTAACAGTAGTATTCTTTCCGATGACAGGAATATTCAGCTAAACGAAGCATCGATAAACTATCTTACTATTTTCAGTGAAATTAATATTGCTGATCATCTGATGATTTCACCTTTCGGGGGATATTCCACGAACAAGCAGGTTGGTATTCTGGATAACGGACCGGTTTACGGTATCGAAGGAATAACACAAAATATTTCTTCACCGGATTTCATATTGAATTCATCATTTCGTTTCAGAAATGAAGATATATCGCCAAGAAAAAATTTACTTAGGTATGTAGGTTTGTCACTGATTAATCCATTTAATCCACAGGTTACAAATTTTATAACCGGCAGATATACAAGCAACAGGAAAGATTTTTACATACCGGCAGATTCAATCACATCTTCAACATTCGATATCGTCAACAATATTGAAGGACGTACCGAATCCGTGTTTCTTGCCGAAGACAGGTTAAGATACAAAGACTTTCTAAAGAATTTTGATCTTGATATGACCGGTGGTCTGAACTGGCGTACTATCGACCGGGATAAACGTTATAAAACTGCAAAGTATCAATCTTACAAGATTTTTGATACGAAAATTGATGAACTGGTTTTATTTTTTGAAACTTCTGTTTTCTATCGCTCTGATTTTTTTAATGGATCGATAAAACTAAATGTTGCAGAAAGAGATGAAAAACACATAACCAAAAATTTTGAAGGAATTGCTGAAAGTTTTTTTAATCTGCGTTCTGATCTTGAAAGCAGAAAAAACAATAATTCAACACGAGCTACTCTGGCATTTACGGGTAATTTTAATATTTCACAATCAGATAGATTAGTTCTGAGTTTATATCATAATAAGTTGAAGTATGATACGCCAAGTACAGAAAATGATGACGATCGTGATGAACTTTTATCGATAATAAGAATGGGTTATTATAAGAAGCTTTCTCCTTATTTCAGAGTATTTGCAAATACTGAAGCTACGATAAGTCATGTTGTATATATTTTTGCAAGCAGGAGTTCAAATAATAACATAAACCGGGTTCTTCGATTTTCAACGGGTGGTTATTATAATGGGGCGAATGTATCAACATTAAATTCCTTTGAAGTATCAGCAAACTACACAGTTTACGATTTTGAGGATGTCAGTTCAAATCTTAAAAGTTATTCATTCAGACAATTCACTGCTAATGACTCTACAAGGATTAAATTCGGCAAAAGATTCGGGTTTGCCATTACGGGTTATATCAAAATTTCTGAGAATGCAGATCTGAACTGGGGTGAATTTTCAGAACGACCCACAAGATTCCTGCGTGAAATATTTGCCGATCCTATGTTTCTGCTTACCGATGGAAATTCTCATATAGGAATTGGTGCAAGATATTTTGCACTTAATACATTCAGCTATAAACAATTAGAAAAAGTTCCTGATTCAAAGTATTTAAGTATCGGGCCGCTCGTTGAAATTTTATATAATTTATTTTCCTCTTTATATATTAAACTCAATGGTTGGTATGAATTTATTTCTATCAATGATGCATCTGTGAGAGAAAGAGTAAATCTTATAACAACTTTGAATTGGAAATTCTAAGTTGAAAACTAAAAAAATATTATTATCTTAAGCTGTGAAAATAAAGGTATAATTTGGCTGAAGAAAAATATCACCTCGAAATAGAAAGCGATCCAAATAATTTAATTACGGTTGAAGAATTCGTAAATTATTTCTGTAAAGATGTCAAGCTACCCAAAGAGAAACTTTCAGATGTACTTTTAGCAGTTACAGAAGCAACAACCAATGCAATTATCCACGCAAATAAATCCGACGCCAGTAAAAAAGTTATTATTGATGTTGAGATTAATGACTCAAAATTAATAGTAAAAGTTAAGGATGAGGGAGAAGGCTTCGATCCGGGAGAAATTCCTGATCCAACTGAACCTGAAAACCTGTTAAAAGATCACGGTAGAGGGGTTTACCTGATGAAAGTTTATATGGATGATCTTGAATACAAAAGAACTCCAACCGGAATGTTGACTATTCTTACACTGAATCTCTGATCTCATATAACTAATAAAAATAATTCTTACCATTTACCACGTCTTACAAAATTTTATTATTTTAACAGTTAATAATTGTTCTTATTAATATTTTTTTAGCGGGAGTTAACATGAGCAGAAAAAAAATAGCTTTAATAGGCGGTGGACAAATTGGCGGCGTTTTAGCACAACTTATCGCCCAAAAACAACTTGGTGATGTAGTAATGTTCGATGTTGTTGAAGATATGCCACAAGGTAAAACTCTTGACATAGCAGAGGCTTCACGTATCGATGGATTTGATGTTAAAGTAACCGGAACTAATGATTATAAAGACATTGCTGGTTCCGATATTATCATCATCACAGCTGGTTTACCAAGGAAACCAGGAATGAGTCGTGATGACTTACTTACAACAAATGCAAAAATAATGAAAGCAGTTGCAGAAGGGGTAAAAGCAAATGCGCCGAATGCAATTGTTATTATTATTTCAAATCCACTTGATGCAATGGTAACATTGTTTAAAAAAGTAACCGGATTCCCAAGTAGCCGTGTATTCGGACAGGCAGGAATTTTAGATTCATCAAGATTTTCAACCTTTATTGCATGGGAATTGGGAATTTCTGTTAAAGATGTTAATGCAATGGTTCTTGGTGGTCACGGAGATACGATGGTTCCGATAATCCGTTACGCAAATGTTAACGGAATTCCTGTTATGGAACAACTTGAAAGAAAGTATGGAGATAAAACCAAAGCAAACGAAGTTATGAATGCTATGGTAAGCAGGACAAAAATGGCTGGCGGCGAAGTCGTAAAACTTTTGAAGACCGGCTCAGCATTTTATTCACCAGCTGCTGCTGCAGTTACAATGGCTAAATCAGTTATATATGATGAAAAAAGAGTCCTGCCTGTTTGTGCATTCCTAAACGGTGAATTTGGAGTAAATGGTTACTACTTAGGTGTTCCAGCCGTTGTTGGAGCCACCGGTGTTGAGAAAGTAGTTGAGTTCTCTTTGAATGAAGAAGAACAAGGTTTACTCGATAATTCCAAGAATGCCGTTAAAAAGCTTATTGGCGATATGGAAAGACTTGGATTTTAGTAGTCACTTTCCTAATCTTTTCACGTAATGGGAAGATATATTTAAAACAAAAAAACCCTCCTGCAAGAGGGTTTTTTAATAAACCTGAATTAATTTACGATGCTGGTTGTACACTTATATATTTTCTATGTCCGCGTTTAACTTCAAATTTAACAATACCATCTGCAACCGCGAACAATGTATCATCACTACCTTTTTTAACATTCAAACCGGGATGAAATTTTGTACCTCTTTGCCTTACAAGGATATTTCCTGCAAGTACCTGTTCACCGCCAAATTTCTTGACACCAAGATATTGCGGATTGCTATCCCTACCATTTCTTGAAGAACCTTGTCCTTTTTTATGAGCCATTGCTTAAACTCCTTTACGCAATCTTTGTAATTTCAATTTTGGTCAGTTGTTGCCTGTGGCCGTTAAATTTTCTGTATCCTTTTCTTCTCTTTTTCTTAAAGACTATAACTTTATCATCTTTCAGATGTTCCAGAACTTTTGCAGTCACTTTAGCACCTTTAACAGAAGGATTTCCTATCTTTGTACTTTTATCATCACCAACAACCAGCACATTGTTAAATGTTACCGAAGTGTTTGGTTTGTCCGATAATCTAGGTACATAATAAGTGGTTTTTTCTGATACTTTAAACTGTTGTCCTGCAATATCAACAACTGCAAACATTATTTCCTCGTTCTTTAAATATTAGCTTACAAAGTTAGCAAAACGGATTTAATATGTCAATCATATAGAGAGCGACAAAGTTTAAAAAATAACGGTTATTTCTTCAATTTGAATAGAAATTCGCTGCCCTCATTAAGAACACTTTTTACCTCTATTATGGAAGTATGTGCTTCAAGGATATGCTTTACAATTGCCAGACCCAGGCCTGTTCCTCCAACAGAGCGTGAACGAGCTTTATCTACACGGTAAAATCTCTCGAAAATCCTGTTTATAGATGATTCCGGAATTCCAATACCAGTATCCCTGATAATGAATTTCACATTTTTCTTACCTTCTTCTACAATTACTTCAATTGTTCCTTTATCCGTATACTTAATGGCATTCTGGATTAGGTTTACGAAAACCTGTTTGAGTTTCTCTTTATCCCCGAAAACTTCCAGATCATCTCTTACCTGATGATACATTAATTTCAAACCTTTTTCTTCAGCTTGTGGTTTTAACTGGCGAATGATTTCTTTTATATATTCATTTACTCTGAAAAACCTGTAGCTCATTCTCATTTCACCCGATTCAATCATAGAAATATCAATCAAATCGTTGAGAAGATTACTCAAACTGATTGTATGCTGATTAGCTTTTTGAAGAAATTGTTTATTTACTTTTGGATCGTCGATCGCTCCATCAAGTAAGGTTTCAATAAATCCCTGGATTGTAAAAATGGGTGTTCTCAATTCATGCGATACATTTGCAATAAATTGTGATCGAACTTTCTGAAGTCTTTCAAGATGCTTGATATCATCCTTACTTCGCTGATACATTTGCTTAATTTCATTTTCCAGTAAAACTAAGTGTCTGTCTAAAACTATTTCATCCGCAGAGTTATAGCCCCCTTCCCTTATTTTCTTTATAATTGATTCTATTTCGTCAAGTTCACTGTTGCGAAGTTTACCAACTTTATACATAACATAAAGACTTACAGCAAAGATAATTAAATAAACAGCTAATACACTGATTGAGTGTTCAGATAAAAGAAAGAAAACTATAATTAAAATGATGAGAAAAAGAAGATATTCTTTATAATAAACGAGAGAAGATCTCAGGTTTGTTTTGAAATCCTTAAACACTTTTGAACTTATACCCGACTCCTTTTATTGTTTCAACAAGATCGGAATGCTTGCCTAACTTTTCCCTTATTTTCCTGATGTGGACATCAACCGTTCTATCAACAACAAAAACATCGGCTCCCCAGACTTCTTTAAGTAGCTCAGCGCGGTTGTAAACTCTTCCTGGATTATTAGCTAGAAAATATAAAAGCGAAAATTCCTTTCTTGGAAAAATTGTTTCGACATTATCTATGCGAACAATAAATTTTTCCCTGTCTATTACGAGTGGACCGACTTCAAGAATGGAGGATTCATCTCCGGTTTTATCTTTCTCATATTTTCTCAGATTCAGCTTAACCCTGGCTAATAATTTTTTAGGAGAAATTGGTTTTTGTACATAATCGCTTGCACCAAGTTCCAGCGCTTTAATTTCATCAACTTCACCGGATTTTGCTGTTAGAAAAATGATAGGAATATTTTTAAATTTTTCATTCTCTCTTATCTTTTTGTAAACATCATAACCATCAAGATGAGGCATCATTATGTCGAGAATAATAAGATCGGGATTTTCAGATAATTTTTTTAACGCTTCAAGTCCGTCGTAACCAACGATTACTTCGTAACCTTTTTGCTCAAGATTGTACTGCAGGAATTCAACTATGTCTCGTTCGTCATCAACTAATAAGATTTTACTCATATTAATTTACTTTTACTTCCTGTTGTTTCTTTGCTGATTTGTACATTGTCTCAATAACTTTCAATCTTTCCACAGCTCTTTCAGCAGATGAAAATAAAGGGCTCAATCCACGCACTGCACCAACAAAACTTTTCAATTCGTTAAAATAAGACTTTTTAAATAATAGTGATGGACTGTCGGACATATTCGGTTTTAAGTCGACGAGCTGGTTTTCCACTTTTTTGTAAATATGTAGCGGAGTTGTAGTAACACTGCCTTTTGAACCGAAAATAGTAATCTGGAAGAAATCCTTTTCAACCGGTAAAGTCCAGCTTGTTTCAATGTTTATTATTTTTGAATCTTCACATCTCAGAAAGCTGATTGATGTATCTTCAAGGTTTTTTGTGTTTTGACAAAAATTTTGTGTTTGTACGGAATTTACTTTCGGATGCCCCATCAACCACAAAGAAACATCGAGCAGTGAAATTCCCAGATCGAGTAAAACGCCGCCACCTGCTTCTTCTCTTCTAGTAAACCATTTTTCTTCGCTGCTTTGTTTACGAATCCATTGCGATTTTGCATAAAACGGTATACCAATCTCGCCAGCCTGTATCATACTTTTAAGCAATAAAGTATCAGGACGAAAGCGAAGATTCATCCCAATCATTAGTTTACGTTTGTTTTTTTCTGCAGCGTTTAAAATTGAGTCGGTTTCCTTTACATTCCTGGCAATTGGTTTTTCCACAAGAACATCTTT
>JAJDNK010000293.1 GCA_022340715.1 bacterium BMS3Abin03
TCATTTAATGGCTCATGCAGTTCAGAGCATTTATCCTGAAGCCAAATTCGGTGTTGGTCCTGCGATAGATAACGGATTTTACTACGATATTGATATAAATTCTTCACTTACTGAAGAAGATCTGAAAAAGATCGAAGAGAAAATGATGCAGATAAGTAAACAGGATGAAAGTTTTAAAAGAGTTGAATTATCAAAGAATGAAGCTGTAAGATTTTTCGAAAAGAAAGGTGATCAATATAAGCTTGAGCTTCTTTCTGAAATGGACGAAAGCAAGGAAAAGATCAGTATTTATAATGAAGGAGATTTTACAGATTTATGCCGTGGTCCGCATTTACCTTCAACAGGGAAAATTAAATATGTAAAGCTTCTCAATATTTCGGGATCATACTGGCGCGGCGATGAACATAACAAACAATTGCAGAGAATTTATGGAATATCATTTCCTAAAAAGAGCATGCTCGATGATTACCTGCTTAGACTTGAAGAAGCAAAAAAACGGGATCACAGGAAATTGGGAAAGGAACTTGAGATATTCCTGATTACTCAAACAGTTGGCAGTGGATTACCAATCTGGCTTCCAAAAGGAACAATCTTAAGAGAAACTTTAGAAAATTATTTACGTGAGGAGCAAAGGAAAAGGGGTTATGAACCGGTTATAACTCCTCATATTGGAAATATCAATCTTTATAAAACAAGCGGTCATTATCCGTACTACAAAGATAGCCAATTTCCACCATTGGAACTGGAAGAAGGTAAAGAAGAATATCTGTTGAAGCCTATGAATTGCCCTCACCATTTCGAGATATATGCTTCAAAACCAAGAAGTTACCGTGACTTACCTATACGATATGCTGAATTCGGTACTGTTTATAGATATGAACAATCCGGTGAATTGAATGGATTAACAAGAGTAAGAAGCTTTTCTGTTGATGATTCTCATATCTTTGTTCGTCAGGATCAACTAAAAGAAGAAGTTTGCAATGTAATCGAGCTTATCCAGGTTGTCTTTACACAAATGGGATTTAAAGATTTTTATACACAGCTTTCTTTTCGTGATGATAATGTGGAAAAATATGGTGGTGAAATTGAACTCTGGGAAAAGGCTCAGAAAGAAATTAAAGAAGCTGCGGATCTGATGAAATTACAATACATTACGGCTGAGGGCGAAGCTGCTTTCTATGGACCTAAAATTGATTTTATGGTAAAGGATGTTCTGGGAAGGGAGTGGCAACTCGGTACTGTCCAGGTTGATTATGTAATGCCTGAAAGATTCAACCTTGAATACACTGGAAGTGACGGACAGAAACATCGACCCGTTGTCATTCACCGTGCTCCATTTGGATCAATGGAAAGATTTATCGGTATTTTAATTGAGCATTTTGCCGGAGAATTCCCTTTATGGCTTGCTCCTATTCAGGTAGCTGTAATCCCGGTTTCAGAACATTATCTGGATTATAGTAAAAAAGTATTTGCCGAATTAAAAGCAAACGGAATAAGAGCGGAATTTGATGACAGGAATGAAAAGGTTGGATTCAAAATCAGGGACTGGGAAACTAAAAAGGTTAAGTACATGTTAATACTTGGAGAGAAGGAACAATCTGCCGGAAATATATCGGTTAGACAGCATCGAAAGGGCGATCTTGGTGCTTTGGGATTGAAAAATTTTATTGATAATATTGTAACCGAAATTCAGAAAAAAGATTTAGAAACAAACTAAAGAGGTAATAAATCGCAAAGATAGATAAGATTAAAGTTAATGATGAAATAACAGCTTCGAAGGTCAGGGTTATCGATATTGATGGTAAACAATTAGGAATTTATTCACGACAGGATGCAATAAGATTAGCTACTCAAAAGGAACAGGATCTTGTGGAAATTGCTCCGCAGGCAAAACCTCCTGTTTGCAAAATTATTGATTACGGAAAATTCAGGTATGAACAACAAAAGAAGGAAAAACTTCAGAAAAAACACCAGGTTGTTTCTGTCCTGAAAGAAATCAGATTACATCCGAATACAGATATACACGATTTTGAGTTTAAAGCAAAACATGCAGTTAATTTTCTTCTTGATGGTAATAAAGTAAAAGCAACGGTTTTGTTCAAAGGAAGAGAAATGGCATATACAGAACAGGGCGAAGAACTTTTAAACAGGTTCGTTGAAAAAACAAGTGATGTAGCAAAGGTTGAAACACCGGTAAAACTTGAAGGAAGAAATATGAGTGTAATATTAGTTCCATTATCGAAAAAAAGTAAAAAGACAAAACAATAATTCAGGATCAGAAAATGCCAAAAATGAAAAGTAACAGAGGTGCTGCAAAAACGTTCAGAAAAACGGCATCCGGGAAGTTTAAAAGAAATAAAGCATATAGAAGTCATATTTTGACTTCCAAATCAACAAAGACTAAAAGAAAACTTCGTCATGCTACGTTAGTTTCAAAGTCAGATCAGAAACGTGTTAAAACAATGGTTCAATAAGGAAAAGGATAATTAAAAAATGCCAAGAACATCAAATCATGCAGCATCCAGAGCCAGAAGAAAGAAAGTGCTGAAACATGCAAAAGGTTACTGGGGTGCAAGAGGTAATGTTTATACGATTGCCAAAGGTGCAGTTGAAAAAGGACTTTTACATGCATACCGTGACAGGAAACTTAAGAAAAGAACATTCAGACAGTTATGGATCACTAGGATTAATGCTGCTGCAAGAGCAAACGGGACAACGTATTCAAAATTGATAAATTCGTTGAATGAAAAAGGTGTTGTGATCAACAGGAAGATTCTTGCAAGTCTTGCTGCTGAAAATCCGGATGCGTTTTCAGAAATAGTTAAGTTTGCATCTAATTAACTTTTTACCCCCGGCGACAATTTAGTTAAGAATTTACGTCGGGGGTATTGTTTTAAATATTCTGGTACTTGCTATGTTGTTGGAAAAAACCGAAGAGGTTAAAAAGAATTTCTTAAATGATTTAGATTCTGTTAATGATAACGAATCAATTGAAAATATCAGGATAAAATATCTCGGCAGAAACGGTATCGTATCAGGATTATTCGATAAGTTAAAAGAAATACCGAAAGAACAAAAACCTGAAGCAGGGAAAAGTCTGAACCTTCTTCGGAATGAATTAACCTCTAAACTTGAAGAACTTAAATCTTCTTTTGGAAAAGGAAAAAAAGAGGGGGGGATTGAACTCGATCTTTCCTTGCCCGGGAGAAAATATCATATCGGCAGCAAGCACATTTTAACCCAGACTCTAGATGAAATAAAATCGATCTTCAGAGGAATGGGTTTTTCGGTTTATACCGGACCTGAACTTGAATCTGATTACTACAATTTTGAAGCGCTCAACTTTCCACCGGATCATCCTGCACGTGATATGCAGGATACATTCTTTATAAGTGATGATTTTTTGCTTCGTACCCATACTTCTCCTGTCCAGATAAGAACAATGGAAAAGATGCCGCCTCCAGTTCGAACAATTATGCCGGGTAGAGTTTATAGAAATGAAGCCGTTAGTGCAAGAAGCTATTGTATGTTTCACCAGGTAGAAGGTTTGTATGTTGATGAAGATGTTACTTTTGCCGAATTGAAAGGAACATTGGTTTCTTTTGCACGCCAGTTCTACGGTGAAGATCTGAAATACAGGTTTCGTCCGAGTTTTTTCCCGTTTACAGAACCTAGTGCGGAAATGGACATTACATGTTTTATATGCAAAGGAAGCGGCTGCAAAGTATGTAAACAATCTGGCTGGCTTGAAATACTCGGTTGTGGCATGGTTGATCCAAATGTTTTTAATTATGTGAACTACGATCCCGAAAAGTACACAGGCTACGCATTTGGGATGGGAATAGAAAGAATAGCAATGTTAAAATACGGAATAACCGATATCAGGGTTTTCTTCGAAAATGATTTCAGATTTCTCAAACAGTTTTAGCAGGGAGCATTAAGTTTGAAGATTTCATTAAACTGGATAAAAGATTACTTAGATCTTAAAGGAATTTCCACAAAGGAAATCGTAAATAAGTTAACTATGTCCGGTCTTGAGGTAGAAGATGTATTCGATCAGAACGAAACTTATAAAGGATTTGTTGTAGGATTTGTTGATGAAAAAGAAAAACATCCGAATGCAGATCGGTTGTCTGTCTGTAAAGTAAATGATGGGAAGGAATTCTTCCAGGTAATCTGCGGTGCTCCTAATGTCGAGCAGGGACAAAAAGTTGTTTTCGCTCCGATTGGAACAATAATCCCCAAAGGAAATTTTGAAATCAAAAAAGCTAAGATACGTGGTGTTGAATCGAATGGAATGATTTGTGCGGAAGATGAACTTGAACTGAGCGATGATCATTCGGGCATCATGGTATTGGATAGTAAATTTAAGGCAGGAACTTCACTAACAAAGGCATTAAAGCTTGATGATGTAATCCTGGAAATTGCAATCACTCCAAACAGACCAGATGCTCTTTCTCATATCGGTGTTGCAAGGGATCTCGCAGCAATTTTTAACAGGAAGTTATCGATTCCTAAAGTTAAATTGAAAGAATCGAAATCAAACATTAAATCTGCTGCTTCTATTGAAATTATAGATGCTGAAAATTGTCCGAGATATTCAGGTAAAGTTGTGAAGAATGTTAATATTAAAGAATCTCCCGAATGGTTAAAAAACAGAATTTCTAGTATTGGTTTGCGTTCACGGAATAATGTAGTCGATATAACAAACTTTGTGATGTATGAATGTGGTCAGCCATTACATGCATTTGATCTGGAAATGTTAGGCGGACATAAAATAGTAGTTCAAAGTACGAAACAGGAATCTGTTTTTACAACTCTAGATTCAAAAGAAAGAAAATTGCCAGCCGGAAGTCTTATGATTTGTGATGATGAAAAACCGGTTGCAATAGCAGGAGTAATGGGCGGAGAGAATTCTGAAATCACAAACGATACAAAAAATATTCTTATTGAAAGCGCATATTTTAATCCTTCAAGTATAAGAAAAACCGCCAAAATTTTAGGATTGAGTACTGATGCTTCTTATCGTTTTGAAAGAGGAACGGATCCGGCGAATACAGTTTATGCCGCAGAAAGAACGGCACAATTAATTTCAGAGTTAGCAGGAGGGGAAATCCTGTCAGGTACCCTTGATGTTTATCCTAATAAGATTAAAGAGAAAAAAATAAAACTCCGCTTTAACAGGATTGAAAAAATTCTCGGTTATAAAATTTCTAATACTAAGATCAAATCAATTCTGAAGAAGCTGGGTATCAAAATTATTTCAGAATTAAAAGATGCTGTTACTGTTACAATCCCAACTTATCGTCCGGATATTGAAAGAGAAATCGATCTCATAGAAGAAATTGCTAGAATAGCCGGTTATGATAACGTTCCAACAGTTTCGAGAATTAATGTCACTCTTGAAGTTAAGCATGATGAAACTTCATTTTCAAATGATATTAGGGAATATTCTAATGCTCTTGGATTATCTGAAATGATAAATAATCCGTTGCAGCCGGAAGCGTTTTCAAAGTTAACCGGAATTCCAATAAAAATTACAAATCCGCAAAATCTTGATATGGAATTTTTAAGAACTTCACTTTTACCTGGAGCATTAAATATAGTATCAAAGAATATTAAAAAGGGTGAGAAGGATTTAGCTTTATTTGAAACGGGGAATGTGTTTAATTTAGGTAGTGAAAAAAGTAATATATCTACTTTTAATGATTTCAAAGAAGAAGAAAAATTAATTTTTGTTTTAACAGGTGAGAAAAACGGACGCGAATGGTATGGAGGCGTTTCAGTGTATGATATTTATGATTTGAAAGGTATTGTAAATTCTTTTCTAAATAAAATTTCGCTTGATTATTTTACAAATGATTCATATTATTCATCGGATAATAGTCTTTACGAATATTATTTCACAAAAAAATATAAAAATGTAGTTGTTGGACAAGGTGGTAAAGTCAGTTCAAATGTTCTTAATAAATTTGATATAAATCAGGAAGTTTTTTGTTTTGAGTTAGACATTAATATTCTTAAATCAATTAATGCAAAAAAGAAGGAGTATGTAGAACCATTAAAGTATCCAAAAGTTTTCAGAGATTTCTCATTTATTTTCGATACAAAAATCAGGTTCGAAGAAGTAAAAAATTTTATTTTACAAAACAGCTCTAATTTGTTAAAAGATATTACAATTTTTGATATATTTGAGAGTAATGATTTGGGTTTGAATAAAAAAAGCATGGCTTTTCAATTGGAATATTATGATGAAAATAGAACTTTGACTGAAGATGAAGTGGAAAAAGATTTTTTAAATTTAATAAAGCTTGTTTCGAAAAAATTCAATGCACAACTAAGGGGAAAATAAAGGTAATTTATGCCAAAGTATGAAGCACTTATAAATGATCTGAGTTCAATCGAATCTCAGATTACAATTCTTAAAAGTCAGTATACTGACAGTGTTGGTAGAATAAAAGAGCTTGAAACTGCCCTGGAAAAATCGAAACAGGATAACACATCTTTATATGATAAAATAGCCTCTCTCGAAGAAGAAATAACTTATCTTAAAAATAAAGCCGAGAAGGGTTTACAAATAGAGAACCAGGAATCTTTAAAAGTAAGATTACAAGATTTAATAAGTAGAATAGATTTTCACCTGTCTACAGACAGACAGGCTTAAGTTCTTAATTATAATTTAGTGTTAGTTAGATGGTTAGGACTTGAATGAAGGACAAAAAGAAGCTAAAGATTAAAATTTTCGATAAAGAATATTCTTTATTAGTCGAGAATGAAGAAATAGCAAAAGAGCTTGCTATTTACGTTAACAAAGTAATGGAAGAAACTAAGGATGAACTTCCAGATCAACCGGCACAAACGATAGCCATTATAGCCTGCTTGAATATTGCATATGATTTGTTCATTGAAAAAAATAGAAATCGTGAATTTTTAATTCAGGCATCAGATAAAGTAAAAAAACTAAAGCTTCTTTTAAACGTTCCCGAAATCTCCGACCCATCTTAGGCGTTTGCCGCGCTGCCGCTCCTTTGAGATATGAAAAACTAACAGAATCAAAATAGGGAGTATGATTCCGGCGTGTATTACAGGCCTCAGCTTCAATTTCGTGTTGAAGATTTGCGTATGCAACAGTGGAAGTAAAAAGCGTACGAGTGTATTCCCACTGTGTATAAATAGGGTTTTTCCTATTTATCAGTTGCGGTGGCAGCGGCTTAATTTTCTTAATGGTATACTGGAGGAAAGAGATGAGTCCGATATTATTAATTGTGATAGCTGTTTGTTTGGTTGTGGTGTTTTTTTATTTGGGATGGTTTTTTAATTCGCGTGTTGGTAAAAAGAGTCTTCTATCCGCCGAGGAAAATGCGAAACGAATTATAGCTGATGCGGAAAAAGAAGCTAAGAATATAAAAAGGGAAAAGCTGCTTGAAGTTAAAGACGAATGGTATAAGAAAAAAATTGATTTTGATAACGAAGTAAATCAGAAAAGACAGAAACTTAGTAATTTCGAAAAGCAACTTGCGAGTCGTGAAGAAAACACTGAAAAAAAATTAGAACTCGTTATTCAGAAGGAAAGAGAGTCTAAAAGAATAGAAAAAGATCTTCTCGAAATAAAATCCAGCCTTGAAAAAAAATCCGAGGAATTGAACAGGATAGAACAGGAACAGAACGAACGCCTTGAAAAGATATCCGGATTAACATCTGAAGAAGCTAAGAATATTCTGATTGAAAATATGGTTAATCAGGCAAAAATTGATTCCGCACAACGTGTTAAAGAAATTATTGAAAAAGCAAAAAACGAAGCAAAAAAAGAAGCTCAGAAAGTTATTGTTCAGTCTATTCAAAGAACCGCTGCAGATCATTCCATAGAAACCACAGTTTCGGTTGTACAGATTCAAAATGATGAAATGAAAGGAAGGATTATCGGAAAAGAGGGAAGAAACATACGTGCATTTGAATCTGCTACCGGTGTTGATGTTATTGTTGATGATACTCCCGAAGCAGTTATTCTCTCTTCGTTCGATCAGTTCAGGAGAGAAGTTGCTAGAGTTTCGCTTGAGAAACTTATTGCAGATGGAAGAATACATCCTGCAAGAATTGAAGAAATTGTGGAAAAAACCCGCCAGGAACTTGAAGAAGAAATGATAAGGGAAGGAGAAAATACGGTTCTGCAGCTTGGTTTGCACAATATGCATAATGAACTTATTAAACACATTGGCAGGATGAGATATCGTTCAAGTTTTGGACAGAATCTTCTTCATCACAGTATCGAAGTTGCATATCTTACAGGAATTATGGCTTCTGAACTCGGTATGGAAATAAACTTGGCAAAACGCGCAGGGCTTTTGCATGATGTTGGCAAAACTGTCGATAAAAGTATTGAAGGTCCTCATGCCTTACTTGGTTATGATTTAACTAAAAGATTTAAGGAACATCCAATTGTAGTTAATGCAGTTGGCTCTCACCATGAAGATATAGAAATGGAACATCCTATAGCAGCTTTAGTACAAGCCGCTGATGCAATTAGCGGTGCGCGTCCCGGTGCAAGAAGAGAGCCGCTTGAAAGTTATGTAAGACGTTTAGAAAATCTCGAAGCTCTAGCAAAATCATTTGAAGGCGTAGCAAAAACTTATGCAATACAGGCAGGCAGAGAGGTTAGGGTCGTCGTTGAGCATGATAAAATTGATGATCTTGTAGCAGATAAACTTGCTATGGATATTGCATCAAAGATAGAACAGGAAATGGAGTATCCCGGTCAGATAAAAGTAACTGTTATCCGAGAAGTTCGCAAGATAAGTTACGCAAAATAGAATCTCAGTTTGGCTTTTACTTAACAGTTGATTTAATGAAACAAATTAAAGCTGCAATTACAGGGGGGATCGGATCCGGGAAAAGCACATTCTCATCTTATTTAAAATCCAAAGGATTACCGGTTATTTTATCTGATGATATTTCCAATAAATTATTAGAATCTGATAAAAATATCAGGAATAAAATAATAGGAATTTTTGGGAAAGATTCATATTCAGGTCAAAAACCAAATAGAAAGTTTATTGCAAAACAGGTTTTTTCATATCCTGAAAAACTTCAACTTTTAAATTCTGTTCTTCATCCGGTAGTTATGAGACAGATAGACTCATTAATTAATAAAGAATTTAAAGAAGATAAATTAGTTTTTATTGAATCAGCATTGGTTTACGAAGCCGGTATTGAAAAAAGTTTTGATTATGTAGTTCTGATAACTGCCGAATATAATACGAGATTAAAAAGAAGTCGGGAATCAGGTGAATTTTCTGAAGAAGATTTCAAAAAGAGAAATGAAAATCAAATTCCTGATGAAGAGAAAAAGAAACGAGCAGATTTTGTATTTGTAAATAACGGAAGTAAAAACGATTTATTTAATAAAGCCGAATTACTTTTGTTAAGTTTATATTCATTATAAAAATATTTATTAAAGAATTATCCCTTTACTGGAGTTAAAGTTGTCATTCTTCCATAAACTCATTGTATATATTGTAGAATTAATGCCAAGATCTTTTGTGAGATTTTTTTCCCGTAAATATATAGCAGGAGAAACAATTGAATCTGCTGTTAAGTTGGTAAAAGAATTCAACTCAAAAGACATTTATGCAACCATGGATGTGTTGGGTGAATCTGTAAAAAACGAAGAAGAAGCTGTTAACGCTTTCAATAACGCGATGAAAGTGTTTGATGCTATCGTTGATAATAACCTGAAAGCTAATTTATCAGTTAAACCTACACAACTCGGACTTGAAATCAATGAAGAGCTTGCATACGAACATATCTTAAAATTAGTAAAACGTGCAAATGAAATCGATAATTTTGTAAGAATAGATATGGAAGATTCACCATACACGGATACAACCATAGATATCTATAAAAAAGTGTTCGAGAATTATAACAATGTTGGTATTGTTCTTCAGGCGTATTTAAAGAGAACTTATAACGATACTGTGTTATTAAATAAACTTGGAACTGATTATCGTCTGTGTAAAGGTATTTATATCGAACCAGCATCAATAGCTTACAAAAGTAAGGAAACAGTTCGAGATAATTACGTGAAAGTTCTGGAAACAATGTTAAAAAACGGAAATTATGTTGGTATAGCTACACATGATGAATATTTGATTAATGAAGCTTACAGGTTGATTAAAGAGTTAAAGATTCAAAAAGACAAGTTTGAGTTTCAGATGTTACTAGGAGTTAGAGAAGATTTACGGGACAAAATAAATAATGATGGATTTAAAATCAGAATTTATGTTCCGTTTGGAAAAGACTGGTATCCGTACTCAATCAGAAGATTAAAAGAAAATCCAAAAATTGCCTGGCATATTCTTAAGAATATATTTTCGTTTAAGAGATGAATGTACTTGGAATTGAAAGTTCGTGTGATGAAACATCCGTGGCGATTCTTTCTGATGATGAATTAAAAGCTAATCTTATTGCCTCTCAGGATTTTCATGCTGACTTTGGTGGTGTTGTTCCTGAGCTATCAAGCAGAGCACATTTGCAAATTGTAAAACCGCTTATGGAACAGGCATTGAAAAAATCAAACCTGGACTTAAGTGATATTGATCTAATTACCGCAACAGCAGGTCCAGGATTGATCGGGGCTTTATTAGTAGGACTGACATTTGCAAAAGGATTATCATTTTCTCTTAATAAACCTTTTATAGCTGTTAATCACATCGAGGGACATATTTTTTCCGGTTTTCTGATGAAAGAAAAACCAGAATTTCCATACATTGCATTAGTTGTTTCAGGCGGACATACTTTATTACTTTATGTTAAAAGTTTTACCGAGATTATGCAATTGGGAACTACTGTTGATGATGCTGTTGGTGAGGCTTTTGATAAGGTTTCAAAAATGCTTGGTTTCGGTTATCCCGGTGGACCGAAAATTCAGGAAACTTCAGAGAAAGGAGATGAAAATAAAATTTCTTTCCCAATTGCTGAACTGAAAGGCCAATACGATTTTTCATATTCGGGTTTGAAAACTGCTGTATTAAGATTTATTCAGAAGAAATATAAAAACGGAGATAAGATTCCCGAACAGGTTAAGAAGGATATTGCAGCCTCATTTCAAAAAGCTGCTGTTAATGCATTACTTCAGAATTGTAAAAAAGCGCTAAATGATTTTGATGTTAATTCTATTTCATTGGTTGGAGGAGTTGCAGCGAATAAAAAATTACGTAACGAAATGATTAAGCTTGCAAATGATCATAACAAAAAAATTGTTATACCAGATTTTGAATTTTGTGGTGATAACGCAGCAATGATCGCCTTACGCGGAAAGACACTATACGATGCAGGAATAAGAAACGATCTTAGTGCAAAACCTTACCCTTCATTAGGAGAGAATTACTTCAATATAAGTTAAAAAGATAATTTTTGTAATTTAATATCTTCAAATGAAATTAACAGCTAAACAATTATTTTCACGATCTGAAAGCTATCTTATTTTATCAGTTTTTATTGCTGTGCTTTTTGTTTTGATCTATATTTTTTTCACACCTAACTATTATACAGCTACATCGCCAATTAAATTTGATATAAAAAAGGGTGAACCATTTTCAGATGTTGTTAACAGACTTTACGAAAAAGGTATAATTTCAGGTAAAACCAATTTCAGAATCGCAGCTTTTTTATACGGAGCAGAAACAAGAATAAGAGCGGCAAGATATTTTATCCCGAATGGTTTAAGCTATATGGGTTTACTTGATCTTTTTATTAGTGGTAATTGTTACTTTGCACGAAAAGTAACAATACGTGACGGACAAACAATTAAATGGCTGGCTTCAAAACTCAGATGGCAAGTTCATATGGATTCAGCAGATTTTGTGAACACTGCCAACGATACCTCTTTTATTTACAGTCTGGGACTTCATCAGAATTCGTTGGAAGGATATCTTTTTTCAAAGGATTATAGAATTTACGAATATTCTTCTCCGCAGGAAGATTTGAAGATATTTTATGAAGCTTTCAAAAAATTCTATAACGATAGTCTTAAAAAAAGAACTGAAGAACTTGGATTTACAATTAATGAAATTGTTACCTTGGCATCCATAATTAAAGGAGAAACAAATAACGAAAAAGAAATGCCGGTAATTTCGGGAGTTTATCATAACAGGCTAAGAATTGGAATGAAGCTTCAGGCAGATCCAACTATTCAGTATCTTTTTCCCGATGGATGGCGAAGAATTTTATATGAAGACCTTGAAATCGATTCTCCTTATAACACTTATAAGTATGCCGGTCTTCCACCCGGACCAATAAACAATCCGGGAAAAGCTGCGATACTTGCGGCATTATATCCCGAGAAAAATTCTTATCTCTATTTTGTTGCAGACGGCAATGGTGGGCATAAATTCAGTAAAAGATATAATGAACATCTGAGAAATATCAGAGAATATCGATCATGGCTGCGAAATCAATAAAGAAATTAGTTACACTCATATTGTTGATACTACTTGCAGGTTGTGCAAATCAGCTTCCTCCAGGTGGGGGAGAGGTGGATAAAATTCCTCCGGAAGTTGTTGATGTTTACCCTCCCGATGAAACTATCAATTTTGATGATGATTACATTGAGATTGAATTTTCCGAATATGTTGATAAAAGATCATTCCAGGAAGCACTTTTTATCTCACCTTTTATAGAAGGTGGTTTGGATTTCAGTTGGACTAGTTCAACGGTAACCATCGAGTTTAAAGAAAAATTAAAAAAAGATATTACTTACACAGTTAACGTCGGTTCTGATGTAGTTGATCTGAATAATAAAAACAGGATGGCAAATTCTTATTCGTTTACTTTTTCCACGGGTAATAAAATTGACCGGAGAATGATAACTGGAAGAGTTTACGCGGAAAAACCTGAAGGTGTTTTGATTTATGCCTACCGTTTAGGAACTGAAACGGATACACTTTTAAAAGCTAAACCTGATTATGTTTCTCAAACAGGAAATACAGGTGACTATGAATTGAAAGGATTAAGTGAATCAAATTATAGAATCTTCGCCGTACTGGATAAATACCGGGATTTAATTTATGATCTTGATCAGGATTTAATTGGTATTCCTTGTAAAGATATTTCTTTAATTGCTGATGATACCTTATTTACTAATATGAATTTTAAACTGTTTAAAGCTGATACTACGGCTCCAAGATTTCTTAAAGGAATTATGACAGATAAGAAACATATTCTTGTTACTTTAACTGAAGAAATAGATAAGAGGTTACTTAAACCTTCCAATTATTTATTATTTGATTCAACAACAAATGAAAAATCGCAGGTACAATATGTTTATCAAAAGTATGGAAAGCCTGCTGAATTGATCTTTGTACCAAAGGACAAATTGAATATAGACAACTCTGTTTATCTTATTGCTGATGTTCTTAAGGATACTTTGGAGAATAAATATCAAAATGATTTTATTCACTTAACTATATCTGACAGGCCGGATACATCAGCTATAAACGTAATTGCAACTGAACCCAAGCAAAATAGTTCCATAGATTTTGTAGATCCAAAAATAATAATTTATTTCGATGACGGATTTGAAAAGAATGATATTCAAAAACATATAACATTTACTGATACTTTTGGGAATGAGGTTCCATTTAAAATTAATTTTGATGATGATGCTACATTAGTTGTTTCACCGTTGAAAGATTTGAAAGCAGACAAGGATTATATTATCAAATTTAACTTGAATAGGTTTATAGATTCCGAAGGAAATAAAGGAGATTCACTATACCAATTTAAGTTCAATACAATTTCCGGATTGGATTTTACCGGAGTTTCGGGCAATATTGGTAATTTTGATAATGAATTGAATCCTGTCTTGGTTCTGGAAAGCTATAATAGAAAAGGTTTGCAATATCAGAAAAAAATAACAAACGAAAATTTTGAATTCGACAGAATTGAAGCTGGTAAGTATTTCTTATGGTACTATTCAGATACTGATAGTAATTTTCAATATGATTTTGGTTGGCCGCAGCCTTTAAAATATTCTGAAAGATTTTCAGTTTACGGAGATACTCTTAAGTTAAAACCTAGATGGACAGTCACAGATGTTCAGTTTAATTTGAAGTGAGAGTAAAGATAAAGTTATACGAATTAAGTGAAATTCAGATCAGTTGAATTGTAAATAATATTTCCGCTTTTAATTGTAATACAATTCATATTCTGTCCGATATTATAAACAATATCAGCATACTCATCAGAATTGATAATTGAAAAATCTGCTTCTTTCCCAATCTCAATACTTCCGACTTTTTCTTCTAATTCCAAAGCTTTTGCAGCATTAATTGTAACTGAACTTATTGTTTCTTCAATTGTCATTCCCATTTTCAAAGCGGCTAAACTCATAATAAAATGTAAATTTGAAATATGTGATGATCCCGGATTATAATCGGTAGCAAGTGCAATTATAGCATTAGTATCGATCAATTTTCTGGCTGGTGCATATTTGTGATTAAGAAAAAATGAAACCCCCGGCAATAGAACCCCAACAGTATCAGTATTTGAAAGTTTTGGGATATCTTCTTCTTTAATAACCTCAAGATGATCAACTGAAGTTGAATTGTGCTTTAATGCTATATCCAGACCGCCAATTGTATTAAACTGTTCTGTATGAAGTTTTAAGTTCAATCCCGATTCAGATGCTTTTGTAAAAATGAGATCAATTTCATTTGATGAAAAAGCAGTTAACTCACAAAATCCATCACAAAATATTGCTAGTTTCTGTTTTGCAACATGAGGAAGCATTTTATTAATTATTATTTCAACATATTCTGATTTCTTATCGTTCATTTCAGCCGGAAATGTATGAGCGCCTAAAAATGTTGGGATTATATTTACCGGATAAATTTCATCTAAAAAGTTAATAACCTGCAAAAGTTTTATTTCGTTTTCAAAATTGAGTCCGTAACCACTTTTTATTTCAAGAGTTGTAATTCCCTGAGCAATAAAGTTGTCAATTCTCGGTTTTGTAGTTTCAACAATTTCTTCAAAAGAAGAATTTCTTACAGATTTTACAGTTGAATTAATTCCACCACCGGATTTAGCAATTGTTTCATAATCAACGCCGGAAAGTTTTTGTCTGAATTCATCGCTCCTCGATCCGGTAAAAACCGAATGTGTATGACATTCAATAAATCCTGGAAGAATTGTTTTTCCGGATAAATCAAGAGAGACGTCAAAGGAGATTTTTTTTATCGAAATGTTTGGAATGATATCAATAATTTTATCGTCTTCGATTAAAATAGAATGATCTGTAACAGGATAGATTTCTTTTAGTTCTTTTCCCCGCTTAAAGTTTTTTCCATGAGTATCAACAGTTATTATTTGGAAGGGATTGAAAAATAATTTTCTACTGTTCATATAAATTCACAGATTCCTGCACTACTCTTGCTTCTGTATAACCAAGCTGATTCAATTTGAATTTGAAATTGTTAGCATCTGTTATATCTACAAAATCACCGGCTTTAACTTTATAAAATGGAGGTTCGAAACTTATATAAACTTCTTTGCCATTTGTCAGTTTGTAGACTTTATCCCTTACCGATTCTGCTTCATTCATATCATCGGTAGTTACAACGAGTACTCTGAATCCATCAACAGTTCCAACTATTTTTTTGTTATCAGTTGAAAGTGAGTCTTCTGCATTCTTATTGTAACCATACCAGGCATCGGTAATCTGATTATCATTCCCTGTGTTTTCCTTAATTTCAATGTTAGTTTTGTACGGAGTAATGTTGAAATCTTCTTCGAGTGTTTTAGGTGAGCTCTTTTCTTCTTTCTTTTTGGGAGTATCATCTTTTTCGTAACGTGTTCCCGTTGAAGCACTACAAGCATCTAAAACCAGCAAAAAGGAGAGAGCAAATAATAAACTATAGATAATTCGCATTTTTAATGAATTTCAAATATTTCTACTAAAAATATATAATAATTTTAACATTCATTAAAGTGAAGTAATTAGAATATTGAATTAAATGAGGCCTAAAATATGTATTAATACCCAGGCTCAATATGAAACATATATGCAACTTAATTTTGGGAAAATCTTCCGATTTTAGTAGTTTTACAATTATTTTTTTAAACTTTTTACGAAAATGGCTGCCAAAAAATATAAAATTTTGTTTGTAACTTCTGAAGTTGTTCCATTCATTAAAACGGGTGGTTTGGCAGATGTATCTGCCGCTCTCCCACAGACACTTGCCGAAATGGGACACGAAGTGCGTATCGTAGTTCCGAAATACGGAGCCGTCGATGACAGAAAATACAAAATACATGAAGTAGTCAGATTAAAAGATTTGACTGTTAAAATTGGGGATAAGGAGGTAATGTTTTCGTTAAAATCCTGTTTTCTACCCGGACAAAGAGTCAGAGTTCAGATTTACTTTCTTGATAATCATGATTATTTCGGTAACAGGAATAGCCTTTATACTGATCCTATGAATGGTAAAGATTATAAAGATAATGATGAACGATTTATATTGCTCAATCTTTCTGTTTTTGAATTGATTCAAAAGTTGGGATGGATTCCTGATCTAATCCATTGCAACGACTGGCAGTGTGGACTTATACCTGCATATCTGAAAAATCTATATAAAGATGATGAACAGTTTTCCGGATTTAAAACATTATTTACAATTCATAACCTTGCTTACCAGGGAGTTTTCCCGGCATCTGTTTTTAAGAAAACAGGTTTGCCATCAAATCTGAATTCTTCAAAAGGAATTATACATGACGGTAAAGTTAATTTTATGAAAAGCGGATTAATGTTCGCTGATGTTATTAACACCGTATCAGGAACATACGCCCAGGAAATAAGAACAAGTAAAGAATTAGGTGAAGGTTTAAAAGATATTCTATCTAAAAGGAAAAAAGATCTTTATGGAATAATAAATGGTATAGATACAAAGCTCTGGAATCCTGAAAAAGACAAACATCTTCCCAAAAAGTATTCTGCTAAAAATTTAGAAGGTAAAAAAGTTAACAAAAAAACATTGCTCGAAAGATTCAATCTGGAATATAAGGAAGATACACCTGTTTTAGGCCTTATTTCAAGATTGTATGATTCAAAAGGAATTGATCTCGTTCAGAAAATATTTAATGATCTTATGAAAATGGATGTGCAAATGATCCTGCTCGGTACCGGTGATCCAAAGTTACATACCTTTTTTGATAAGATGAATAAAAAATACAAAAATAAATTTGCCGCGTATCTTGGATTTAATGATGATCTTGCACACCTGATAGAAGGTGGTGCAGATATTTTCTTAATGCCGTCGAGATATGAACCCTGTGGTTTGAATCAAATGTATAGTCTTAAGTATGGGACAGTTCCTGTAGTTCGTAAAACCGGTGGTCTGGCAGATACCGTAGTAAAATTCAACGAGAAAACCGGTGAGGGAGATGGATTTATGTTTGATAAATACGATTCGAAGGAATTTCTGAAAGAAGTAAAACGTGCAGTAAAAGTATTTAAGAATAAGGAAGCATGGATTAAGATTATGAAGACCGGTATTAAATCAGATTTTAGCTGGAATTCATCTGCTAAAAAATATATCGATCTTTATAAGACGATTATTTCTAACAATTAATGACCAACCACGCAGTATTTCTGGACAGAGACGGAACTTTAAACGTCGATTCCGGATATCTCGGTGAACCTGATAAAGTGCAGCTATTTCCCGAGGTAGGTGAAGCTCTGTCGTTATTAAAAAATGATCATAGATTTTTATTGATTGTAGTATCTAATCAATCTGGGGTAGCGAGAGGATTAATTACTAAAGACCAGGTTGATTCGGTAAATTCAAGGATAAATATTCTCTTATCAGAGTTTAATGTGGTTATCGATGCATTTTATTATTGTCCTTTTCATCCGGATTTTAGTGATCAAAAGTCAGTGAAATGCAGGAAACCATCGCCGGAAATGATATTGAATGCAGCTAAGGATTTTAACATTGATCTGTCAAAATCCTATTTGGTAGGAGATTCTGTTTCCGATATTTTATGTGGTATAAATGCATCCGTTAAGACAATCCTGGTACAAACAGGTGAAGGAAAGGATAGTCTTTCTATCTTGCATAATGACAATAATTTTCCAAGCTTTGTTGCCGAAAATATTTTGGACGCAGCTAATTTTATCATAAAGGATTTTTCCGGAGTTTATAATTGAAATCTCTGTTTAAGCTTTCCATAATTCTGGCTTGCCTTTTATTAATAATTATATCCTGTTCAGATGATCCTTCTTCGATAGGAGTTAATCTTATCGGAAATGAATATCTGGTGCTTAACAATTTTAATACTCAGGATGACTCTACAACCCAGACTTCTCATTATTATAAAAATATAGGCTCTTTGGGATTGTCATCCAGAATTTTCATCGGTAAAAGAGGAGATCTTGAAGCTTCAACTCTGATGAAATTTGATTTTATAATCAATGATTCATTGCAGGATAACTTCTTGGATGATTCAATTAAAATAAATTATGCAGGGATCAGGCTTTTACCAGAATATACTTATAACGATGCAGCACAGTCTATGGATTTTACTGTTCATAAAATAACAAATTATTGGACTTCCAGTTTCTATACAATTGATAGTCTTCCTACGCTAACATATGACAACACAGATTTAATTTCTAATAGAAGTTTTAACGATTCCTTGTACACTTTTAATATAGATAAAAATATTGTTCTTTCCTGGATTAAATCATCGATCGATACAAATCTGGAGAAAAATTACGGTATATATTTTAAACCTACAGCAGGTTCAGGAAAGATTGTTGGATTTCCGGCATTTTCATTATACGATACACTTTATGCCAAATTAACGGTTGTTGTTGAAAAACCTGGATTTTATACTGATACACTTTCAGGCTTTTTAACTTCGGATGTTAGTGTCATTTCCGGTAATTTACCTACATTACCAAATGGTGAAATTGCTGTCCAGGGTGGATTGGTAGTGGAATCAAAATTATTTTTTGATTTAAAAAATATACCCAAAAATGTAATTATTAATAATGCACAATTGATCCTTAATCAGGACACAACAAATTCGGTTTTAAGTAAATCTGGTGCTGGAACTATCAGAATTTTCAGTGTGGTTGATAGTACAACTGATTCTGTGAATACTTCAAACACTGTATTGATGACCAGGCAGGATGATATTTTTACCGGAAATATCACTTCCTTTGTTAATAACTGGGTTAATTATCAAAATAATCAGGGTATGATTTTAACCACAGGTACACAAACTGATAATCTTGAACTGGTTGCAATAAAAGGGAGCAACTACGCTGATTTTAAACAAAGGCCTCAAATTAAAGTAGTCTATACTTCAAAAAAATAATGATGAAATTTAAATCAGTTATATTTTTAATAACATTATTCTCTGCTTGTGTTTTTGCACAAAGTAGTTCTACTTATACGAGATATGGTATAGGTGATATGAATTATACCTATTCTGCCAGAAGTCTTAGCTTGGGTAAAACAGGTGTTGGTATGATAAACAGTAATTTTGTAGAGTCACTAAATCCTGCAAGCTGGGCGGATATTAAACTTACTCGTTTTGAATTCAGTCTTGTACTGAATGGTGTTCAACTTTCAGATAAATCAGATTCTCGGTTTTATACTGATGCCGAGTTTAAGGGATTTACATTCGCATTTCCAATAAGTGAAAAATATGGAATCGGTTTCGCAGCAGGTTTAATACCATACAGCAGGATTAGTTATGAGATAAAAGAAACCGGTACATCAGTTTTAGCTGATAGCAGTGAATACTCTTTAAATTATAAAGGTTCCGGTGGACTCACAAAATTGTTTTTGGGTGCTTCCTATCGTACACCCTTTGATTTGATAATTGGAGCTTCAGCAGAATATTATTTTGGCAGACGGAAGTATGTATCGACAATTGATTTTTCAAATACAACTTATAGTTCCGGTGAATATGAACTTGATTATCGATCTACAGGTTTTGGTACTACTTTTGGAATTATCTCACAGGATCTTTCGGGTTTTCTGAATTCAGAAGTAATCTCCAATTTAAGGTTAGGTGTTTCGATAAATGTTATTTCAAATTTAAGTACTGATTCATCATTAACTATCAATCCTAAATCCTCAGCTGATACAGTTGTTAGTGGAAATAGCGATATGAAAATCCCGTACAGATTGATTACCGGGCTAACATTACAATTAAGCAAAAAATATACTTTTAATCTGGATTATATTTTTCAGCCATGGAGTAATTATAGTTTTAATGGCATAAAATCAGAAAATTTAGGAGATGTATCCCGAATTGGTCTCGGTTTTGAGTATTTCCCCAAAACAGACATTAGCAGCAGTAAATGGGAACAAATAATCTGGCGTGCAGGTTTAAGCTATGAAACAACACAATATGTAATAAATGGTGAAAACATAAAGCAATATTCAGTTTTCGGTGGTTTCTCAATTCCGCTGGGTGCTGCAAATACTTTTGACCTTGGTCTTCAATATTCAATTAGAGGAACTACTGATTTGGATTTAGTAAAAGAAAATTTTTATAAAATTAATGTAGGACTTAGTTTTGGAGAACTCTGGTTCTTACGAAACCAATATTGAAATCATTAACAATGAAAAGGGAATAGTTTTGAAGTCAGCAATCAAATATTTTAGCGTTTTTCTTTTTGTGAATTTGATTTTTTCAACTAACCTGTTTGCAGGTAATTTATCCAGCTCCGGGGAAAAATCTGATTCACTTAAACTATTAGAAAAATATAGTCTATTTTCAGAATACTTTAAGAATAAAGATTATGCAAGCGCTTTACCTTTTGGGTGGGAAGTTCTTGAGATGGATCCTGCAAAATTTAGTAAGTGGATTTACTATAAGATGGAAAAGAGTCTCTGGTATATTCACGATTCTACCGATGTAACACCTGAAGAGCAGAAAAGTCTCGAAGATACAACGAATTACTTGTATGATCTGGCAATACAATATTATCCGGCTGATAAATCATATTTTGAATCTCAAAAAGCATTCATAATGGAATCCTGGTTACATAAACCTGATGAGGATGTCATAAAAGAATATGAACAAGCCATCGCAGATAATAAAAATTTATCTCCATATTATTATGACAGACTTGGCGAATTATATATAAAAGATGCAACACCAGAAAACGATTATAAAGAAAAAGCTATAGATCTTTATACATATTTGCAGGATAGAGAGCCGGATAATGATCAATGGCCTCTTATGTTAGAGCAACTTGTTGAAAATATCGATCAACTTGTAGAAATAGCAAAAAATAGGTGGCTTAAGGATAAAGATAATCCAGAGAAAGCATGGAAACTAGCTCAGGTTGCTATGAAAGCAGGGGATTATAATACAGCAATTGAAGCTTTAGAATTTTTAATTTCAAAAGCTCCGGAAACATTAAATTACTGGAACCAGATAGCTTCCGCATATCAAAAGTCAGGAAACTTAAAGAAAGCTGAAGAAGCATATCTGAAGCTTATCGAACTCGAACCAAAAACTCCAGAACATTATCTAAATCTTGGTATTGTTTATGGTGACGAAGGAAAATATGCATTAGCAAGAAAATACTATCAGAAAGCAAGTGAAGTAAAAGGTGGATGGGGATTAGCTATTTACTATGAAGGCTACTTGTATGAGAAAGCTGCACGAGGTTGTACATTTGATTTTCAATCTAAATTAGTTTACCAGTTAGCTGTTGATACATACAGGCAGGCAAAGAAAGTTGATCCGGGTCTTCAGCAGGCACAGGAAAGAATAAATGCATTATCTACATCGGTTCCCACACAGGAAGATTATTTCTTCCGAGGATATAAATCCGGTGATTCTGTTCCAATAACTGGCGATTGTTTTGGATGGATAGGATCAAAAAGTGTTACGGTTCCCTAAAACTATTCAATCATAATTTTATTTTATAAAGGTTTCTCAATAAATTGAGAGACCTTTTTTATTTATTCATTTTAATAATAAATCTTTAAACAACTATGAATACTGCCTTAAAAAATGATAGTGAGATTTACGAAATACTCGAGCTCGAAACTAATCGTCAGAAAAATAAGCTTGAGTTAATAGCTTCTGAAAATTTTGTTAGTCCTGCGGTTCTGGAAGCTGCCGGTTCTGTATTAACAAATAAATATGCTGAAGGATATCCCGGAAGAAGATATTACGGAGGATGTGAATATGTTGATATGGCGGAAAATTTGGCCCGTGAGAGATTAAAGAAACTATTTAATGCAGAATATGTAAACGTTCAGCCACACAGTGGCTCACAGGCAAATATGGCTGTGTTTATGACTCTACTGAAGCCAGATGATAAATTTATGGGTTTGAGTCTTGCTCATGGCGGACACCTAACACACGGCTCACCTGTTAATTTTTCCGGGAAATTATATCAGGCAACTGGTTATGAGCTTAATAAAGATACACGTGTACTTGATTATAATATAATCCAGGATATGGCAAAAAAAGAGAAGCCCAAAATGATAATTGCTGGTGCAAGTGCATATTCAAGAGAATGGGATTACAAAAATTTAAGACTAATTGCTGATTCAATCGGGGCGTTTTTAATGTGCGATATGGCTCATCCTGCTGGTTTAATTGCAAAAGGTTTGCTAAATAATCCTTTACCTTATTGCGATGTTGTAACATCAACAACACATAAAACCTTGAGAGGACCAAGAGGAGGTATAATTCTGATTGGTAAGGATAGTGAAAACCCATTTGGAATACGAACACCAAAAGGTGACAGATTACGAATGATGTCTGAGCTTTTCGATAGTACGGTAATGCCCGGGATTCAGGGCGGACCTTTAATGCATATCATAATGGCTAAAGCAGTAGCATTCGGCGAAGCATTAACAGTTGAATTTGAAAAGTATGCAAAACAAATTATCAGAAATGCTAAGACGTTATCGGATAAATTAATAGAATTTGGATTCGATATAATATCAGGTGGAACGGATAATCATCTTATGTTAATTGATCTGACAAATAAAAATATAACCGGTAAGCAGGCAGAAAATTCACTTGGTGCTGCCGGAATAACTGTTAATAAAAATATGGTCCCGTTCGATAAACGCAGTCCTTTTGTTACCAGCGGAATAAGAGTTGGTACTCCGGCAGTTACAACCCGTGGAATGAAAGAAGAAGAAATGATTAAGATTGCTGAGATTATAAATGATGCGGTAAACAATTTTGAAGATGAGAAAAAATTAGAACAGTTGAAAAATGATGTGAAAGAACTTTGTTCAGGATTTCCTCTTTTTAGTGAAAAGAATTAATACTAAAAATAAAAAAACTGATATACTATGTCTGAAGATGATTTAGACGAAGAAGTTGGTGGAAATGAAGGGGAAATGTCGTTTCTCGATCATCTCGAGGAAATGAGATGGCGTATAATTTATTCGCTTATTGGTATTGTTGTTGGAACAGTCATAGCGTGGATTTTCATTGACCAATTGATTGATGTGGTTTTATTAAAACCTGCCAGAGATAGCGGAGCAGAACTTCAGAACTTAAGACCTTTCGGACAATTATTTCTTTACGTTCAGGTAGCAATAATTGTAGGAATTGTAATAAGTATTCCGAACATATTTTATCAACTATGGAAATTTATCTCCCCGGCACTTAAGAAAAACGAAAAGAAATATATCCTTTCGATAGTTATTTTCTCATCTTTCTGTTTTCTTAGCGGAATTGCATTTGCATATTTTATAATGCTTCCAATGGCATTAAAATTTGCAGAACAGTTCGGTTCGGAAGCAATAAAAAATCAGTTTGCCATTGATGAATATATGAACATAATCATCAGTGTTATGCTTGCTGCCGGATTAGTGTTCGAACTTCCGATGGTTTCTTTTTTCCTGACAAAAATTGGAATTCTAACTCCTGCTTTTATGAGAAAATACAGAAAACATGCTATTGTAATTATTTTATTTTTTGCAGCAATTTTAACTCCCGGTACAGACCCGGTTTCGCAAGTCATACTTGCAGTTCCATTGGTTCTCTTATACGAAATAAGTATATTAATTTCTAAATATTCCTCTAAAAAAACGTGATAAAACCACCCCTTTCTGAAATAAGTCACCCGATAAAATCAGAATTAGAAAAGTTCAACCACTTGTTCAGAGAGTCGATGCGTTCTGATGTAGGATTAGTTGATCTCGTAGCACGGTATATCATCAGACAGAAAGGAAAGAAGATCAGGCCTTTGCTTGTACTTCTTTCTGCCAAAATTGCTGGTGGTATAACCGAAAGAAGTTATCGAGGTGCAGTCCTGGTTGAGCTTCTTCATACTGCAACGTTAGTTCACGATGATGTTGTTGATAATGCTGATAAAAGACGAGGAGTATGGTCTATAAATGCTTTATTTAAGAATAAAATAGCTGTCTTAATGGGTGATTATCTTCTATCAAGAGGATTGATGATTGCTGTTAATGGTAGAGACTATGACTTTCTTGAAGTAATTACGGATACTGTAAAACGGATGTCAGAAGGTGAATTACTTCAAATTCGTAAAACGAGGAAATTAGATATTGATGAGGAAACTTATTTCAGGGTGATTTCAGACAAAACAGCCTCTTTGCTTGAAACCTGCTGTGAAATTGGTGCACTCAGTGCAACTGATAATAAAGAATTTCATAAGGCAATGAAATCATTTGGACAATCAATTGGATTGGCTTTTCAGATAAGAGATGACATTTTAGATTATGAAGGCACTTTCAAAAACATTGGTAAACCTGTTGGGGGTGATATAAAAGAAAAGAAAATTACTTTACCTTTGATTTATTCGCTAAGCAAGGTTGATAAGAAAGAGGCTTCTCAAATAAGACAATTAATTAAGAATAGTAAAAAAAGACAGGGTGTAACCGAGGTTATAGATTTTGTAAAAAGAAATGGTGGGATCGATTATGCAGTCGATAAGGCAAGATATTATTCGGAACAAGCTAAAGAAGCTTTATCAATACTACCGGATTCACAAAGCAAGATTGCCCTCGAAGCTCTTGTAAATTTTGTAATAGATCGGAATAACTGAATTAAGCCTTATTTCCGTTCTTCATGTCTTCTTTAAACATATACCCTTTTATCGGTTCCCTTAATGTAAGTACGGGGCAGGGAGCTTTTCTAACAACCTTTTCGGCTGTACTTCCAAAAAGAATATGTTCAACTCCAGTGTGACCATGTGTTGCAATGATAATAATATCTGTATCTAATTCAGCAGCAGTATCGATAATTTCTAAAAATGGTTTCCCTGTCTTAATTAATGTAGTTACTTTTATTTCTTTTGGAATTTCATTTGATGCTAATTTATTTAATTCTTCTTTCGCTTTAACATCCCATTCCGTATTCACTGAAGGAATTGCAATCTGTCCCATACTGAAATCCGGAGGATAAATTACAGGTTCCACAACATAGACAAGAATCATTTCAGCTTTAAACATTTTTGCAAAGCTTACTGCATATCTTAAAGCTGCTTTAGAATAATCGGAAAAATCAATTGGGACGAGTACTTTTTTAATTTCAGGTTCCATGTTTTTCTCCGTTTTTTTTATGACTTTGAAGTGAGAAGAAATCTTCGTTCAACGATCTTAACCTGGTTACAACAATTTGTGATATTCCATTTAATATTCTAATACCTTTTTTCGGATATTTTAAAATAAATTCATCGAGATCCGGTTTGAAAATAACTGCTGCGCGAACGTCTGTAATAGCAATTGCTGTTGCAGATCTTTTTTCCCCGTCTACCAGAGCAAGCTCGCCAAAAAAGTCACCTTTTGATAAAGTAGCTAAAATAATTGAATTTCCACCTTCATCTTCTCTTACAATCTGAACTTCACCTTCTCTTATTAAATAAAGTCCAATTCCCGGATCACCCTGGTAAAATACATATTCGCCTGCCAGATAACTTCTGTTATGAGTGATGTTCAGTAAATTATTAAGGTCTTTTTTGTCTAGAGAATCAAACAGAGGAATAGAAAGTAAAGATAATTTTAGATCTGCTTTCTCATCAGGTTGATGAAATATATTTGCCCAGAAGCTGCTGTGTACCGCTTTATTTTTTTCTTCTTTCATAATCATAATGTAATTTAGTTAAATATACCTGACTCGGCAACCCGCCAAAGTTTCTGACAGGGAAATCTGTTTTCATATAAGGCTCTTCCAACAATAACAGAATCAATTCCGTGCCGTACAAGCTTTTGAATATCTATTAATTCATCTTTATTTCTTATTCCACCGGAATGTGTAATCTTAGCACCGGTTATCTCAGCAATATGTTCTGATAACTCTATGTTCGGTCCTTCTAACATACCGTTATGGGAAATATCACAGACTAAGAACCTGTTGACACCAATATCAACCATTTCCTTTGTGAATTCTATATAAGATAATCCGGACTTCACACTTCTTCCACGAACAAGAAGTTGTTCATTCCTGATATCCAACGATATACATACTTTTGTCGGTCCATATTTTTCGAATACTTTGATAAACTCCTGCCTGTTTTCAATTGCCATAGTATTTATAGCAAGACGGGAAATACCGGTTTGCATAATCAAATCTGCATCTTCCATCGTTCTTATTCCACCTGCAAACTCAACAGGAATAACAACCGAAGAACAAATCTCTTCAACAACAGAAAAATTTCTTCTTGAATGATCATGTGCACCATCAAAATCAACGATATGAATTAATTTTGCATTCTCAGCACGCCAGATACGCGCCATATCTACAGGATCATCACCATACTGATAGCAATCAAGTTCTGGTATTCCCTGAACTACACGAACAGTTTTTCCGTGCTTGATATCGATTGAAGGAATTACTAAAAGACTTACTTGCTCAACCATAATGTTTTATAATACTCAAAAAATCAAACATAGTAAAATTAGAAAAACAGAAATTTTGATCAAATCGTGTTTCCTGCATAACATTTAATTATTACTTAAAATCTTGACTTTTCTTTGTTTAATGCCCATATTTGATCTGCATGAGTGATAATTTTATACTTCAAACGGGGAAAAATGATGTTCTTAGAATTACTGTATATGGGATCAATAATCTGCAAAACTCGCCTTGTATCATTTATGTGCACGGTTTCAAAGGATTTAAAGATTGGGGTTTTGTGCCGTATTTGGGCGATTATTTTTCAAAAAATGAATTTTCTGTAATTTCTTTTAATTTTTCTCATTGTGGTGTGGGTGAAAATTTGCTAGAATTTGATGAACCGGACAAATTCGCAAAGAATACTTTTTCACTGGAGGTTTCAGAATTGAATCAAATAATCGATGCGTATATAAAAGGATTTTTTGGAAAGATTTCAGGGAAAGGTGTTGGACTTTTAGGTCATAGCCGGGGTGGGGCAGTTGCTTTGATTACGGGTTCAAAAAGAAAAGAGATTAATGCTGTAACAACCTGGTCATCGATTGCTAAGCTTGACAGATATACAGAAAGACAAAAACAGGAATGGATGAAAAATGGTTTCGTGGAAGTTATAAATTCAAGAACTAACCAGGTAATGAGATTGGATATTTCATTGTTGGAAGATATAGAAAATAACAAGAACACGATTTTAAATATGGAAACTGCTGTTAGTAATTTGAATAAACCACTATTGATTGCACATGGTGAGCAGGATTTAACAGTTCCAATTGAAGAAGCAAAAATGATTTATAATTGGTCGAATAAAGATTTAACGGAAACATATTTTATTCCAGCAATTGGTCATACTTATGATATTAAGCATCCATTCGATGGAAGTAATCCTAAGTTTGAACATCTGCTTGAAAAAACAAAAACATTTTTTAAATCTAATTTGAATTGAGGAACAAATGGCAATTAAAGAAAATGCGAAATCTAATGTTCTGCTGAATACTATTTCAGTATTAAGAACCTCACAGATATTCTGGATTCTCTCTTTTTCACTTCTTACTGTAATTGGTGCACAGGTTGCAATTCCCGTCAATCCGGTTCCTTTTACTCTACAGACAATGATTGTTCTATTAGCCGGTGCATTGCTTGGACCAAAAAATGGTGCTTATAGTCAGCTAATTTATCTTGCTGCAGGAGCTATTGGTTTACCGGTATTTGCAGGTGGAACTCTTGGAATAGGAATATTATTCGGAACAACTGGTGGTTATTTGTTAGCATTTCCACTGGGAGCATTTTTAACAGGTTATCTGGTTCAGAAGTATAAAAGTTACATAGGTGTTATTCTTTCGATGATTGCAGGTAATTTACTGATTATTTTTACAGGAACACTGTTTCTCTTTACATTTTATCTTAAGAATTTGGAGGAAGCAATCATAGCCGGAGCAGCAATATTCACATTCTGGATGGCATTAAAGATATTTGCAGCTGCCACAATTTATTTCGGTATTTCTAAGAAAAATGAAACTCTACCTTAGATTTTGACAAAAATTCAATAATGACAATAAAAAATATCATCTTTATTGTAGTATTTATTTCTGCTATCTTATTTTTCGCTTATAGTTGCAGAAATCTTATCCGGTTCATGCTGGTTGCAAAAAAGAAAGATGATAGATTTCAGAATGTGGGGGCAAGGATTAAGAAAGTTTTGGGAATTGCATTCGGACAATCAAAACTATTACGAGAACCTTTAGCTGGTTTGCTGCATTTCCTTATATTCTGGGGATTTATGATCTTCCTCTTCGCAGTAATTGAAGCTATTATTCAGGGATTCTACTCATCATTTTCACTTAGATTTTTAGGACCAGTCTATTCAGTAGTTACTCTAGTTACAGATATTTTAGGATTACTTGTAATTCTTTCAGTTATTGTAGCATTAATAAGAAGATTCGTAATCAAAGTTCCTCGTTTGCAACTCGATAGAAGTGCTGAAATAGATGCTGCAGTTATATTATTGCTGATTTTCTTCGTTGTTGTTACAATGTATTTACAATACAGTGCTTCAATTTATATTAACGGTGGAACACATAATTTTGAATTAAGACCTGTTTCTGAGGCAATAAGCAATATACTGTATGGATCTGTCCAATCTACTGAGAATATGTACGAAATAAGTTGGTGGACACATATTGTTTTGATTTTTTCTTTTCTGAATTTTCTTCCATATTCAAAACATTTGCACGTACTTACATCTATTCCGAATACATATTTTTCAAATCTCGATGAAATAAGAAATACGCTAAAACCGTTGGATCTTGAAGATGAAAATGCTGAAAATTTTGGTGCAGCTGATATCGAACATTTCTCCTGGAAACAGATTTTAGATGGATATTCCTGTACCGAATGTGGAAGATGTACAAATGTTTGTCCTGCAAATAATGCTGGAAAATCGTTATCTCCGAGGGATATTTTTATCCAGATAAGAAAGAGAACTTCCGATAAAGCACCGCTTTTGGCAAACGGAGTAAATGAAGGCGAACAGTTCGAAAAAACTCTGGTTCATGATTATATTGATGATAAAGTTCTCTGGCAATGTACAACCTGTAATGCCTGTGTTCAGGAATGTCCTGTAATGATAGAGCACGTAGATTCTATTGTAGATATGCGTAGAAACCTTGTTTTATCGGAATCTTCCTTTCCATCAAACCTGAATGCTGTGTTCAAAAGTATCGAAACAAATTTCACTCCATGGGCATTTAATGCCACAGACAGGGCAGAATGGGCAAAGGATTTAGGCGTAAAAACTATGCAGGAAGACTCGAATTGTGAGATTTTATTCTGGGTAGGATGCGCCGGTTCTTTTGATGAACGGTACAAAAAAGTTTCTCAGGCATTTGCTAAATTGATGCAAAAAGCTAATATTAGCTTCAGAATATTAGGTTCTGAGGAAAAATGCAATGGTGATACTGCAAGAAGACTTGGAAATGAGTATTTAGCCCAGATGATGATAATAGAAAATATTGAAACTTTGAACCGATATAACGTTAAAAAAATTGTTACAGCTTGTCCTCATTGCTTTCATTCTCTCAGTAATGAGTACAAACAATTTGGTGGAAATTTTGAAGTAATGCATCATTCCCAGTTAATTGAGGAAATGATTGATAAAAAGATGATTGAATTAAAAACTGATAATAACAAGCAAAAACTTACATATCACGATTCCTGTTATTTGGGTCGGTACAATGATGTTTACGAATCCCCGCGTAATTCACTTAAGAATTTAAGTGGAATTGATTATCTTGAGATGAAAAGAAATAAAAGCAGAGGCTTTTGCTGTGGTGCAGGAGGCGGAAGAATGTTTCTTGAAGATGAAGAAGGCGGTAAGATTAATATTGAAAGAACGAAAGAAGCCATCGAAACTGGTGCCGAAAAGATCGCTTCGGCTTGTCCTTTTTGTATGACGATGCTGACCGATGGTGTCAAATATTTTGAAAAATCAGAACAAATAGAAGTAAAAGATATTGCAGAATTAGTTCTGGAAAATACTAACTAACTTAATTATTAACCTTAAGGGAGGGAACAATGGATAAATTCAAACAACTTGTTGATTTCGTTCAAACGCTCGAAACCGATTTTCATAAGTTTTATGAAAAAGGTCAATCAGCTGCAGGCACGCGTGTTAGAAAAGGTCTCAGTGAACTACGTAAAATGTGCCAGGATGTTAGAAAAGATGTACAGGATGTTAAAGCTGAAAGAAAAGAACAGAAGACACGCGGCTTGTAATTTGTTCCAAATTATTTAGTGAGTATAAGGCTGGATTAAATTTTTAATTCAGCCTTATTTTTTTATTTATGATTAAATCTAACCGGTTGTTAATATTAATCTGCTTTACTCTTTTTCTTTCTCAAACAGAATGGTTAAGAGCACAGCATATTCCACTTCAGTTACTTGAACACAGGGATTCACTTTCAACATTAAATATAACTGTTGTTGGTGATTTAATGTGCCATTCTGTTCAGTTTAATTACGCACGTGTAGAAGCCGATAGTTTCGATTTTTCAGGTGTTTTCAGAGAAGTAAAGAAATATCTCAGTGCTTCGGATTTTACTATAGGCAACCTGGAAACAGTTCTGGCAGGAAAGTCGAAAAAGTACAGCGGTTATCCTTTCTTCAATACACCTGATGCCTTTTTAGAAGCAATTAAAGATGCTGGATTCGATCTCCTGGTTACTGCAAATAATCACGCACTTGATCAGGGAGAAAAAGGGATTCTTCGCACAATTAAAAAAATCAAAGAGATTGGAATAAATCATACAGGGACTTTTGAATCTCAACGAGACAGAGATTCAATTAGGATTTTCAATCTCAAAAATATTAAGCTTGCAATACTTGCATATTCATTTAGCACTAACGATGTACCGATTCCTAAAGGGAAAAATTATTTAATAAATATGATCGATTTTGATTTAATAAAAAGTGATATCAGAAAAGCACGGAAGGAAGGAGCTGAAATAGTTCTTGTTCATTTTCATTATGGTGATGAATATAAAAGAGAACCTGTTGCTTATCAAAAGAAGGTAGTGAATAAAACGATTGAATCAGGTGCAGACATTATAGTTGGCGGTCATCCACATGTAATTCAACCAGTAGATTATTTTAAGACCGATTCAGCAAAAATTGATACAGGTTTTGTAGCTTATTCCATGGGAAATTTCATCTCAAACCAGAGATGGCGTTATTCCGATGCAGGTTTGATCTTAAATATCCGGCTCGTTAAGAACAGGAACACAGACTCAGTTTACATTAAGAACGTTTCATACATTCCAACATGGGTTTTTAAAGGAACCATTGCAGGTAAAAAAGAGTATGTCATTCTCCCGGCAACAATTTCACCTAAAGATTCAGTGTTGAATTATTTGACAAAATCCGATAAGAAGGAAATGAAGCAGGCTTTTGATGATACACATTATATTTTAACAAAATATAACAACCGTATTGAGGAAATTGCTCCACCTAAAGAAATACCTTTTACGCAATTACAAGAAAAGAAAAATACGTTGAAGAATTCTTCTATCAACTCACAATAAATTGTTATTAAGATTTCTTATCCTTTCTTCATTCATTCATCAAACCAATCAAATTCTCATTGCAGATAGCTTTCTTTTAACTGTATATTTGCAAATGATTATGAATGAATTTACCAGACAATTTTGAAGCAGAAATCAGCACTCCCGCTTATCTTTTTAACCGTTTTTATAGATCTTCTCGGATTCGGAATTTTAATTCCAATTCTCCCTGCATTTGCCGAAAGAGTATTACACATAGATGAAACTGCTATTGGAATTATCATAGCATCTTATTCTTTTGTACAATTTTTATTTAATCCTATACTTGGCAGAATCTCCGATAAACACGGCAGAAAACCTGTTATTGTTGTTTGTCTTTTTATAAATGCAATTGGTTATGTCATCTTTGCCTTCACGAGTTCCTTTGCTGTTTTGCTTTTATCAAGAATTGTAGGTGGCGTAGGTGGAAGCAGTGTTTCTGTTGCACAAGCCTACATTGCCGATGTTACAACAAAAGAAACACGTTCAAAAGGAATGGGAGTAATTGGTGCGGCATTCGGACTTGGTTTTGTTTTCGGTCCTTTGATGGGAGGTTTACTTTCTTCGTATGGATACACTGTTACAGGACTTGGTTCTGCTTCTTTTTCTTTACTAGCATTTATAGTTACGATAATTCTTCTTCCGGAATCGAATCAGAATAAACAGGTTGATGCTGTAATCAGCAAAAAGCTTATTAATTTTGAAGCGTACAAAAAAGTATTCAGTAATCCTGCTCTTGCAATTCTTATCTCGTTATTTTTTGTTCTTACTTTTTCTTTTGCCAACATTTATGGAACATTTGCATTGCTTGGAATACAGGTATACGGATTTACAGATCTTCAGAATGGCTACATATTAGGAATTTTAGGATTAACTTCTGCGGCTGTTCAGGGTGGATTGATAGGTCATCTGGATAAGTTGCTCGGGAAGAAGAAGATTTTAATTATCGGTTCCTTTTTTATGATGGTTGGTCTGGCGATTATGCCTTATGCCGGGAATTTTCTAAAGCTTGCCATTGATTGCATTGCGCTTTCGATCGGGACCGGAATTTTTCAGCCAACAGTTCTGAGCCTGATATCCCAAAATGCTTCAGATGAAGAGCAGGGATTAACATTCGGTGTAAATCAATCTATGTCTGCCATAGGACGTGTGCTCGGACCATTGTGGGGCGGATTTGCATTTGAGTTTCTCGGTTATCCATTTCCCTTTATAACCGGTGCAGCATTCACATTTCTGATTTTACTTGCAACAATACTTTATATTCCAAGAAAAATTAAGTTTGAATAATCATTACGAAACTGATCCTGAAGACTATTGGCTTA
>JAJDNK010000294.1 GCA_022340715.1 bacterium BMS3Abin03
AGGAGAAAAAATGCAGACATCAGAAGAAATAAAGCAGGTTGTTAAAGAAAAATACAGTGAAATTGCTGCTCAGAAAAAGCAAGGATGTGGCTGCGGCTGCGGATCGTCGAAGGTCGTCGATTATTCTATGATCGGGGATGATTACTCGAAGATTGAAGGTTATTGTGCGGATGCCGATCTCGGTTTGGGTTGTGGTATACCAACGGAATTTGCCGGGATCAGGAAAGGTGATACAGTGGTCGATCTCGGTTCCGGTGCAGGAAATGATGTGTTTGTATCCAGAGCCATAGTTGGAGATGAAGGAAAAGTAATTGGTCTGGATTTCACGCAAGAGATGATTGACAATGCAAATGAAAACAAAGTAAAAACCGGTTACAAAAATGTTGAATTCCATCTTGGGGAAATTGAAGCAATGCCTTTTGAAGATAATATTGCCGACGTTGTTGTAAGTAATTGTGTGCTAAATCTTGTGCCCGATAAATCAAAAGCATTTTCAGAAATTTATAGGATATTAAAACCCGGCGCACATTTTTGTGTTTCCGATATTGTACTTAAAGGCGAATTGAATCCCGAGTTGAAAAAATCTGCAACAATGTATGCAGGCTGTGTTGCCGGGGCTTTACAGCAGGAAGATTATCTGAATGTAATTAAAAAAGCGGGTTTTGAAAATATAGAAATCAAGAAGACCAAAAATGTAGATCTTCCCGATGAAATTCTTAAAGAATATTTAGATGAAGAAGGAATTAAGTTATACAGAAATAAAGTTGAAGGAATATTCAGCATAACTGTAGTCGGAGTTAAAACCTCTTAAGTAACAAAAATCAAATTTCAAATAACAAATAAGTTCCAATCTGGAATTTTGCAATTTGATCATTGATATTTATTTGAGATTTGTTTTTTGTTCATTAGAATTTTCTAGGAATGGTAAATGAAAAGAATATTAATTCTCTGTACCGGTAATAGTTGTCGTAGCCAGATGGCGGAAGGATTTTTAAAATCGTTAAATAACGAGCTTGAGGTTTTTTCTGCGGGAACAAAGCCAGCAGGAAAAGTTAATGCCTTTGCTGTTAAGGCAATGAAAGAAATCGGGATTGATATAAGCAATGGTGTGCCGGAAAATGTTGATAAGTATCTCCGGCAATCCTTTGATTATGTGATCACGGTCTGTGATAACGCAAAAGAAACCTGTCCCGTTTTTAGTGGCAATGTAAAACATCGATTACACATTGGCTTTGATGATCCTGCAGATGCTGTAGGAACGGAAGAGGAAGTTATGCCGGTTTACAGGAGAGTTAGGGATAAAATCAAAAGAGATTTCCTTAAACTTTATCAAGATGAACTACGAAAGAATGATTGAATGGTAGAATGGATGAATGAAAATATTTCCAGTAAAATCATTCAAACATACAGCCATTCATCCGTTCAAGCGCGGACTACAAAGAGCAACCTATATGAAATTCTGAAGGGACCTTTATGAAATCCCGATTAAAATTCCTGGATCGCTACTTAACACTCTGGATATTCCTTGCAATGTTCGTCGGAGTCTTTTCGGGCTACCTGTTTCCCGTCATTGTTGACTTCTGGAATCAGTTTCAATCGGGAACGACGAACATACCAATTGCTATCGGTTTGATTTTAATGATGTATCCACCGCTTGCAAAAGTAAAGTACGAAGAATTAGGTGATGTTTTTAGCAATGTAAAAGTGCTTTCGCTTTCTCTTGTTCTTAACTGGATAATAGGACCGGTACTAATGTTTGTTCTTGCAATTGTTTTTCTGCGCGATCTTCCTGCTTATATGGCAGGACTGATTTTAATAGGACTTGCACGTTGTATCGCAATGGTAATTGTCTGGAACGATCTTGCAAAAGGTGACAGGGAATACGCTGCTGGTCTGGTTGCGTTCAACTCGATTTTCCAGGTGCTTTTCTTTTCTGTTTATGCTTTTGTGTTTTTAACCGTTATTCCTAAATGGCTGGGACTGCAAACATTCGATGTTAACATAACAATCGGGCAAATTGCCGAAAGTGTTTTAATCTATCTCGGTATCCCGTTTTTTGCGGGAATGATAACACGGTTTGTTCTTCTAAAACTGAAAGGAAAGGACTGGTACGAAAGAAAATTTGTTCCGAAGATTAGCCCGATAACTTTAATTGCACTCCTGTTTACTATAATTGTTATGTTCTCTCTGAAAGGCGAATACATTGTAAAAATCCCGCTGGACGTAATAAGAATTGCAATACCCTTAATACTTTACTTCCTTATAATGTTTTTCATTTCATTTTACTTCAGCAAAAGGGCTGGGGCGGATTATCCAAAATCTGCAACACTTTCTTTTACTGCTGCCAGCAATAACTTTGAGTTAGCTATTGCCGTAGCTATTGCCGTTTTCGGAATAAACTCAGGGGAAGCATTTGCAGCTGTTATCGGTCCGCTTGTAGAAGTTCCTGTGTTGATAAGTCTTGTGAATGTTTCTTTATATTTGCAGAAAAGATATTTTCAACCACAGATTTAGACTAATTAATCAAATCCAAATCGGTTATGGCTTATATGGTAGAAATGTTAAACGATCAGACTTTCGAGATCGAAGAAGAACAGACAATTCTTGAAGCTTCTCTTGCAGCAGGGATCCAGCATTATCATGTTTGCGGTGGAAAGGCAAGATGCTCGACTTGCAGGGTTATTGTACACGAAGGAGCGCATCATTTAACAGAACAAAACCGGGCGGAAAGAAGATTAAGAAAAAGAAAAACCTTTCCCGATAATGTAAGGTTGGCCTGCCAGACAAAAGTAACCGGCGGCAAAGTAAAACTTCAACGGATAATTAAAGACAGCACCGATCTTAATCTTTACGTATATGGTAATTCAGTAGATGCAAGACAGGGAATAGGTGAAGAAAGAGAACTGGCGCTGATGTTTGTAGATATTCGCAACTTCACTCCTTTTATAGAGCAGCATTTACCTTTCGATGTAATTCATTTAATAAGACGACTGAATGTTTTGTTTAATGAAGTTGTGGAAGCAGGAAATGGTAAAATCGTAGAATTTTTAGGTGATGGTTTTTATGCTGTGTTTGGATTAGACGAAGAAAAAAGTAAGGCTATCCATAATGCGGTTGCAACAGGACATAAAATACTTAGTGAACTTAAGTGGTTAAACCAATCTTACATTAACAAATATTTTGAAGTCGATATAGAAGTCGGTGTTGGTTTGCATTTCGGCAAAGTTATTCTTGGAGAAAAAGGAATTGGAGAAACCCAGATATTAACTGCAATGGGTTTTCCTGTTAATGTTGCTGCGCGTCTGGAAACTGCGACAAAAGAGTTAAATAATAACTTCATTATTTCGGAAGATGTTTACAATTTGCTTGATGGTAAAATCGAATCCGCAGAGCAAAAACAGATTAAGTTAAAAGGAATAAGCGAACCGCTCTGTGTCCGTTTGATCGGAGAAAAATATGTGTTTGATTATGCAAAGATTGTGTGATTATTTATTATAAATTATTCATCATTCGTTAATCCCTGTTCAATACTCGATATTAGTCTGAATGACGAATAGCGAATTTTGAATGTTGATTGAAGAAATATTGGAACCATTCTTTTGTTAGTGTTTTCCATTTACAACCAAGCCTGCATCTTTGCACTGGTTGCATTCGAATTGTAGAGTAATGTGACTTATATTGAATTTACTTTTTAGCAGCTTTTCTATTTTATCTCCCAGAACATTGCTTTTGCTTATTGTCATATCAGGCACGTTAATATGGGCTTCCAGATGAATATCATTTTCTCCAACAGTCCAGATATGAACGTGATGAATATCTTCAATGTCTTCCAAACCTTCAACTACACTTTGAATTTCCTTAATTGAAATATCCGTTGGAGCACCTTCCATTAAAATATGTACAGCATCTGAAAGAATTTTAAAGCTTTCCTGTGTTATATAAACTGCTATCAAGATTGTGAGTACGGGATCGACCCAGTGGAAATTCCAGAACAAAATTGCCAATCCCCCAAGTATAACAGCAGCAGAGGAAATTGCATCTGTAAGAAGATGAAGGTAAGAGGATTTTATATTGATACTTGTAGCCGCATCCCGTTTTAAAAGCATAGTACCAACTATGTTTGCAACCAATCCCATCAAGGCAACAATTATCATTAAGTTTCCTTTGATAGGTTCGGGATTCTGAAACCGTAGAATTGCCTCGTAAAAAAGATAAATCGAGATTGCAACAAGAACGGATGAATTTATTACAGCAGCAAGAATTTCAGCACGTTTAAATCCAAATGTATGTTTGTAGGAATTATCCTTCAGCTTTAATTTTATTGCAATGTAGCTTATGATAACCGAGATTGCATCGCTGAAATTGTGCAGCGCATCTGAAATTAGGGCAAGACTGCCTGAGATTATACCACCTACTATTTCTGCAACTGTGATCAGAATATTCAGAATAACAGTTATAAGAAGTCTTAATCCGGTTGTATTGTGTGAATGTTTATGAGTCATTTATAAATCTTTTTCTTTTCCCCGTCATCCAATGTATTAGATTCTTTTAAAATCTTAAGATAATTAAGTTAAAAGTAATAATAAATAAAATAATTATATTTGATTTCAATTGAAAAATGATTGCAGAGGAATTTATCTAAAGTGATACTGGATGTTTTACAACATAGTGTTCTTATTACCTCATTTGTTTTTATTATCATGCTTTTGGTAGAATACTTAAACGTTCAGACGAAAGGTAAATGGCAGAAGACAATTAAGAAAAACAAACCTGTACAATATTTAATTTCGGCAGTTCTTGGTGCAGTGCCGGGGTGTCTTGGAGCTTTTACAATTGTTTCGGTTTATTCACACGGTGTGGTCAGCTTTGGTGCTCTTGTTACAACGATGATAGCAACCAGCGGTGATGAAGCTTATGTTATGTTATCTCTTTTCCCGGAGAAGGCAATATTTCTTACGATAATAATTTCTATTATCGGAATTATAGTTGGAATTCTTGTCGACCTGTTTTACAAAAAGCAGGGAGCACTTCTTGAAAAACTTGGACATTCTTTGCAACTGCACGAAGAAGAATTAATTGAAAAGCAGCAAAAGGGCTACATTCTTCAGCAGCTGAAGAACATTACGTTTGAGCGGACATTGATGATAAGTTTACTTGTTCTGTTTCTGATATTAATAATAGGATCATATGTTGAGCCTCACGAGTGGAATTGGGTACGCATAACACTTCTTGTAAGTACATTGTTTGCACTATTTGTTGTTACAACAGTTCCCGATCACTTTCTTGAAGAACATCTATGGCAGCATGTTCTTAAAAGACATCTTCTCAGAATCTTTCTCTGGACTTTAGGTGCTTTGCTGGTAATAAATATTCTGCAAAGCTTTCTCGATATTGAATCCTGGATACAGGCGAATACATTTACCGTTTTAATAATTGCTGTGTTGATTGGTATAATTCCTGAATCCGGTCCGCACCTGATATTTGTAACTTTATTTGCAAGCGGATCTATTCCGTTCAGTATTTTAATGGCGAGTTCAATTGTACAGGATGGACACGGTACATTGCCTCTGCTTGCAGTGTCCAAGAAGGGTTTTATCTATCTCAAAGCTATTAATGTTGTAGTAGGTTTTGTTTTTGGAGTATTAGGAATTTTATTTGGATTTTGATTGCAAAAATGTGGGGACAATATTTTTTTATTTTTGATAATCAATAACCCAAAGATTATGTTAAATATAATGTTGTATTACCTCAATGCCCGATAACCACCGTCTATACCATTTTTTGAAAGTACAATTTGCCAGAGCTGATTTTTATTTCTTGCACGGAAAGCCCCGGCACTTGAGAGCAAAAAGTATTTCCACATCCTGTAAAACCGTTCGCTATACTTATCTTTAATTTTATTCCAGTTTGTTTTGAAGTTTTCATACCATGCCATTAACGTTTTATCATAGTCAGCGCCAAAGCTATGCAAGTCTTCAATGATAAATAATCCTTCGGTAGCTTTAGCAAGCTGCTTTATTGATGGAAGCATTCCGCCGGGAAAAATATATTTTTCAGTCCACGCATCAGCTGCTTTAACGGATTTGCTTTCACCTATTGTATGAAGCAGGAACAAACCTTCATTAGTCAAACATCTGTAAGCTACTTTAAAGTAAGTCCTGTAATTTTTATAACCAACGTGCTCGATCATGCCGACAGAAACAATTCTGTCAAACTTTTCTTTAAGCTCTCTATAATCCTGAAATTTTATTTTTACAGGAAGACCATTGCATAGTTCTTTACCAAGCTTAAACTGTTCTTTAGATACTGTGATTCCGACTGTGCTTACATTGTATTTTTCCGCAGCATATTTCCCGAATGCACCCCAGCCGCAACCGATATCCAGAACTTTCATACCGGATCTGAGATATAACTTCTTACATATCAACTCCAATTTATTTTCCTGAGCTTGGTCCAGTGTCGTAGCATTTTTCCAGTATGCACAACTATAGTTCATTCTTCTATCGAGCATATTTTGAAAGAGTTCGTTTCCAAGATCATAATGACGTTCTCCGATTACAAATGCTTTTCTTTTCGGTTGCATATTGAAAATTTTAGTAAGAAAAAGATCAAAAATGATCGAAAACTTTCTTTTTACTTTCTCATCTAAACGGGATTTAACGACGCGGTAAATTAATTCATCAATTTTTTCACAATCCCACCATCCATCCATATACGATTCACCGATCCCAAGCTCTGCTTCGGAAAGAGCTCGTCTGTAAAAATCTTTATTATAAACCTGAATATCCCATGGATTGTTGCCGTTTATTTCTATTCCGGCGAGAGAAAGTATTTCTTTAGCAGTTTTTTCATATCTATTGGAACTCATAATATTTTACTCCTGAATGGTCATAAAATATTTTATTTAATTCCAATTATAGTATACTGCTTTTTTTAAGCAGTTGCACCGCCACAGCTTGAGCCTGCACCTGCAGTACAGCCATAACAATGCTGTCCGGTAATTATTCTCCTGTTTACTAAAGCAGATAAATCGAAATCCTTTATGTTACACGGTGCGCCATGATTCAAATTCAATTCCAGCATTTGATTAAAGTCACAATCATATAAATTGCCTTGCCATCCAACTGATAAAGTGAACTTGCACATAACATTTGCCGCTGCTGAAGGATTAAATGA
>JAJDNK010000001.1 GCA_022340715.1 bacterium BMS3Abin03
GGATTGGATGTAAACCATGTTGGAATTGCAATAAGAATGGATGACAACCGAATACATGTTCTTCATGCTCCGGAACCCGGAACCAAAGTTCAAATCAGCGAATTGAATTTAAGCGATTATGTTAATAAGCTTGAAAAGGACACGGGTATCATAGTTCTAAAACCATTAGAACCTGCCTGTACAGAAAATTAGTTGGTAAATCTTAAAACTAATTTTCAAAATTCTTTTTTATTTCATCAAGAATTTCTTTAGAGCTTAAGATTAATATCTCATCACCTTTTTCAAGTCTGAAATCAGGATCAGGAAATAGTAACTCGTTGTTACGAATTATCGCAACTATTTTCCAATCTTTACTTTCCTTGTTGAAGCATCTCTCTATTATTAAAGTGTTAACGCAGGGATTTTTCGGAGACAATGTGCCGATAAATAATTGCTCATCATTTGTAAGATTGATTGGTATGTTTGATTCCAGCAGAGAAACGAGATCAATGTTTCCTAACGTACCGGGATCAATTCTCTTCTGTTCCTTCAATATTGAAAGTGCCCGTTTTATATGTTCCATCTTGTGAGCCTGGGAATTTGTTTGTCTTTCCACCTGGTCTTCATACAGACTTATATATTTCACCTTCAATGCAATAGAAAGAAAATCCTGAACATAAAAACCAATAATTACAGCCAGCGCTGCGGGAACAAGAAGATTATATCCACCGGTCATCTCGGTTACCATTAATAGTGTCGCTATTGGAACTCTCGCGCTGCTGCCGAATACTGCTGCCATTCCTATTACTGCAAAAGCAGCAGGTGGTTGATGAAAGATTTCTGCCAAAAGACTACCCAGCATTGCACCAACAAAAAGAGTCGGGGCAAAAACACCTCCCGATCCGCCTGAGGAAACTGTTAAAGCGAAAGCAATCATTTTTGCAAAAAGCAATATGAATAACAGGGAGATCACCATTTGTCCGTTAATTGCTTCCTGAATCCATCCGTAGCCTCCACCAAGCACCTGTGGATATGCAAGTGCAATTACGCCAACACCCAAAGCACCTATCGCCGGTTTAAAATGATTCTTAATCGGAATTTTTTTGAAAAGATCGCGGGTGTAATAAAATACATTTGGTAACAGAGTTCCGATAACTCCGCTAGCGATACCTAGCAAAGCATACCATGCATAATCTATAAAATGTTCGGCTGCAAGGTTCTTAGGAATTTCGAATAAAGGCTGCCATCCGACAAAGATTGAATTAATAGTATAAGCGATAATAGATCCAAGCATAGTGTAAATAAGTGCCTCGGTTTCGAATTCCATATCACTGTATAAAACTTCAACAGCAAAAAGAGCGGTTCCGATTGGCGAGCGAAAAATTGCCGAAAGACCTGCTGCCATTCCAATTAATACAAGAAGTCGTCTTTCTTTTTCCGAGCGCTTTAAGATCCCCGCATAAATCGATCCTAATCCGGCACTGAATAATGCAGTTGGTCCCTCACGTCCTGCTGCACCTCCTGATCCGATCGTAATTGCAGAAGCTATAATTTTAACAGGTGTGACTCTTTTTCTTATTTCTCCGGCTTTTCTGTGAAACGCTTTAACAGCAGTATCGGTTCCGTGTCCTTCAGCTTCAGGTGCAAAGGTATAAACAATAAATCCGGATATAAGTCCACCGATGACAAGAATTAATGGAATTAACCAGAGTCCGTTAGAACCGATAGTTTCAATAAGTTTTTTACCCTCACTTGCAAGACCGGGAGGAGAATATTTTGCTATATATTCAAAAAATATTGTTTGAAATATTTCCAGCAGGAATCGGAAAAGTTCTGCACCTAAGGCACCAATTATCCCCAGAACCAAAGTGTCGAGAAGCAGGTGAGCTTGTTTTCTCATTATCAGTTTAAGTTTTTACCTGTAATATATCAACTTTATTGATGATATGTGAGATAAACAATGTAAAAACTATAGTTCAGGTTCGGACAAAAAGATAAGAATATTATTTGATAAGGCTTAGTAGTGTTTTTATATTTTTAATGTCTTCCATCATTTCTTTACCCTTTGGTGTTTCTAATATTTTAGGGATTTTCTTTAATTGTCTGTCGTTCATAATATTTGAAAAACCTTCTTTCCCGATAAAACCTTTTCCAATATGTTCGTGCCGGTCTCTTCTGCTGCCAAGCTCTTTTTTGCTATCATTCATATGAAAACATTTTAATCTATCCAATCCGATTATGTCATCAAATTCTTTAATTACTTTTTTATAATTCTTCGGATTTTTGATATCATAACCTGCAGCAAAAATATGAGCTGTGTCTATGCAAATACTCATTCTCTCTTTATCATCAACCAGGTCAATTATTTCACTTAATTGTTCAAAACGATAGCCGATTGCAGTTCCTGCTCCTGCAGTGGCTTCAAGCATACTGCTCACTTTGAAATTTTTAGTTTTATTGTGAGCTATGTTTAACGATTCAGCAATTAATTTAATTCCGTCTTTTTCACCGGCACCAACATGAGAACCGGGATGAAAGTTCAGGTATGGAATTCCAAGTTGTTCACATCTTGTTAACTCATCGAGAAAAGCATCCCGGGATTTTTTAAGAATAGAGTTATCTTTGGCGCAAAGATTGATCAGGTAAGAATCGTGTGAAACAACAAATTTTATAGATGAGTTTTTAAGATTTGTTTTGAACTTATCAATTTCTTTTTGATCAAACGGTTTTTGAAACCATCGGTTATTATTTTTCGTAAAGATTTGTATTGCAGTAAAGCCGAGGTTTTCAGCCCGTTCAATAGATTTTGAGACTCCACCCGAAGTCGATGTGTGTGCACCAAGAAGTAATAAATCGCGAATTTCGGATTTTAGATTTCGGATTTGTTTCATTTTATTTTAAAACATTCCTTTAATTGATTCTTCAATTGATTTTTGTTTTATCCCAAATGATTGAAGCTTATCTGTATTTAGTGAAACGTCCTCAACCTTTGGTAGTTCCGGCATATCGTCCAATTTTATTTCTTCTAATAACAATTTATCATAGCCATCAACAGAACAAAGAATTTTCCCCAATTCATAACGCGAAACTCTTTCAGTTCCGCCTAAATTTATAGTTTCATTAATAATATCTTGTGTGGAAAGTTTAATGATAATTTCTGAAGCTTCTTTTAAAGATATCGGGGTTCTAAACTGATCTACAAAAAGTTTCACCGGCTTTTTATTTTTTAATGAATCAACCATTTTATTAAAATGACAAGTCGAATGATTCAATCCAATTCCATAAAGTAAAGCAGTTCTTAAAATTAAATAGTTATCGAAGGTTGATTTAACTTTTGTTTCTCCCATCAATTTTGTTTCGGCATAAAGTGAAACAGGAATAAGCTTCGAACCTTCGGTAAGCATCGAACCGCGGTATCCTGCATAAACCAGATCAGTTGAAATATAAATTAATTTTGACCCGTGTTGCTTACATAGTTCTGCTATTTTAGCTGTGGCGTTAACATTTACATTGTAAACCACTTTGGGATTTTGTGCGGGCAATGGAATTGGGTTAGTGATAGCAGCAGTATGAACGACTACATCCGGTTTGAATCCGAGAAATACTTCTTTTATAGTGTTGCTATTCTCCAAATTTAATCTGGTACTTTTAAAATCGGAGCAATTTCCAATGTGGCTATAATACAATGTAAAAATTTCGTTTTCTTCTGCAGCAGCCAGGTTCATATATTGCCCAAGCAATCCGCTCCCACCCGTGATTAGAATACGTTGTTTCATTCGATTAATACCTTTTTAATTACCTGAAGAATTATTCCCTAAATGGGTAATTTTAATTTATTCTTTCAACTTTGTTTTTCATAGCGCCTTTGATAAATTTATAAATTATTTGATAAATATTTATTACTATGAAAAAACTGACGATAGTTCTTTTAATTATACCCGTAATTTCGGTCTACTCACAACAAAAAAAATACTTCGATGCACCATTTGGAGGCGGCGTTGGTTACGTTCCTGCCTGGTATATACCGAATCTTGAACCTATAAATAATGAATTGAAAAATATCGGTTTGTCAGACTTATCTACAAGTGGTTTTTATTCTTCCGGTGGCGGCGGATTCATTTACTTAGGATTTATTAAATACCTTCGTGTGGGCGGAATGGGCTACAGCGGTTCGGTTTCAACATCTGCAGAATATAATGGAATAAAAAGAGAAGTTATTTACAATCTGGGTGGGGGCGGTTTAACATTTGAATATACTCTTCCGATAGTAAAAGATATTGGATTATCAGTTGGAGCAGCAGTCGGCGCCGGTTCTCTTGAAATACAAGTTTATAAGAACAACAAAAATTTTTCCTGGGATGATATCTGGAATGGAACGGAAAAAGATTCTACTGCTAATCTGAACAGATCGTTAAAAAATAATTACTGGACTTTTACTCCAACTATAAATCTCGATTATCCTATTAACAGGTTTATACTTATTCGATTGGGTGTAGGTTATCAACTTACATTTGCCGATAGCTGGAAAGCGGATAATGAAAATGAATTAAGAAATGTTCCATCTGATTTAAATGCTAACGCATTCTTTGTTCAATCGGGATTATTTGTAGGATTTTTCTCCTTTTGATTATGAAAAATATTTTAGTAACAGGCGGTGCAGGATTTATTGGGAGTAATTTTATCAATTATATTTTAGATAAAAGGGACGATTATAATATTGTTAATCTTGATAAACTTACCTACGCGGGCAATCTTGAAAATCTAATACCTTCACAAAAGAAACAGAATTATCATTTTGTAAAAGGAGATATTGTTAACTCCGAGTTTGTCGATTTGATTTTCAGAAAATATGATATTAAGTATGTAATAAATTTTGCGGCGGAATCGCATGTAGATCGAAGTATACTCGGTTCGGAGGTTTTCTTCAGAACAAATGTAATCGGTACAAATGTTTTACTAGAAGCAGCAAGAAGATATGAGGTTGAAAAGTTTTTACAGGTATCAACTGATGAAGTTTACGGAAGTCTGGGTGAAAATGGTTTATTTACCGAAGACACACCATTACATCCAAATAGTCCTTACTCTGCAAGTAAAGCGTCAGCTGATTTGGTTGCACTGGCTTTTCATCATACCTATGATGTGCCTGTTGTTATAACCCGTTGTTCAAATAATTATGGTCAGTATCAGTTTCCGGAAAAATTAATCCCATTGATGATCATTAATTCTCTAAATGAAAAAAAACTTCCTGTTTATGGTGATGGAATGAACGTACGTGATTGGATTTATGTGCTGGATCATAATAAAGCTATTGAAATAGTTTTTGAAAAAGGGAGAATTAGCGAAGTTTATAATGTTGGGGCAAGCAATGAAATCCCTAACATTGAAATAGTGAAATTAATTTTAAAACACCTTGGTAAGTCGGAGGAATTAATTGAATATGTAAAAGATCGTCTTGGTCACGACAGAAGATACGCCATTAATTCATCAAAAATAAAAAAGGAATTAGGTTGGTCACCTTGTTATAAATTCGAGGAGGCAATTATTCAAACAATAGATTGGTATAAGAAAAATAAAAACTGGTGGGAAAGTATAATTTCCGGTAAATACCAGGATTATTATAAAACCCAGTATGGAACAAAATAAAAATTAAAGGAAATGGTAAATACCAGATGAAAAAAATCAATACACTATGTCTGATAATTTTTACGTCAACATTTGTTTACGGACAAATACCTGATAACAATCAAACTAGTACAGATAATCTTTTAAATACCACACCAATTAGTGTCACGGTTGGAGGTGATTTTCCTGTAACTGGTTCATTCCCCGCATATGTTTCCGAGAGAGTAGATCAGTTTATTACCAGGCTTTATCTGAATGCAAAAGAACAGTCGGTAAGAGTATCTAACGAACCAAGAATCATAAGTGAGATCGAAGAAAAACTAAAGGACTACTCATTGCGTGGAATAAAATTAATAAGAAATTCGGGGAAAACTATTCATATAGATTTATTGAGATTCAGAGTCACTGGTGATTTTAAATATAATCCATATCTAAAAAATGATGATGTGCTGATCTTTCCGTCTGTTAAATATGAGCGAAATTTTTTCACCGTTTTGGGGGCTGTAAATAAACCGGGCATTTTCTTCTACGTTGAAGGTGATAGTCTTAAAGATGCCATAGAACTTGCTATGGGAGTAAATGATGCATATAAAAATACAGGTAAAATCACTGTTAGTCGTTTGAATTATGAAGGCGACCATATGCAAACTGATACGCTGGATATTAATGCGAACATAAAAATCAATAGAGGAGATCAGATAAAAGTTCTGGCTCCTGAAAATCTGCGAAAAAATTATTTTGTCCAAATATATGGAGAAGTTAAACAGCCAGGTACTTATCCTATAACTAAAAACAATACAAAACTATATGATATAATCAAATCAGCAGGCGGTTTTACTGAAGATGCATCTTTGCGAAGAGCAAAAATCTATTCTAAAAATAGTCTTTTTATGTTTCTTAATGAAATATACGGAACTGACTTATCCAAACAGCCTGATTTAGAAGATCCAAGAATAAGAAATACAATCTTAAATCTGGAGACCGCACTTATGTTTAGGATGTCGAATGTTTATCCGGATGACACTACATATTTCTTTCTTGAAAACCAGTTAAGAGTTTTAACAGAAGGAAGTTCATTCAATTTTTCCAGGGTAGAAGATACATCATCGGATATATCAAATTATATATTGAATGACAGAGAGGTTATTATAATTCCTGCCAAACAGTATTCTGTGTATGTATTTGGTCAAGTTTCTAACCCTGGTTATGTACCTCTTTCTATAGGTAAAGATTATAAATATTACATTAATGAAGCCGGTGGCATGGGAGATCTAGCCGAAGAAGATGACATTATGGTTATTAAGGGTGGATCAAGAAAATGGATATCACCTATTGATAATGATGTTGAAGTTCAAGAGGGAGACTACATATATGTTCCTAAGACGCAACTTAGAACCTTTAGAAGTTATGCTGCAGAATATGGTATATATGTACAAATACTTTCAAGCATTGCGACAGTTATACTTCTGGTAATCACAGCAAATAAATAAGAATACTTGACAATTTAAAATTTAATCATATATTTACAGGGCTATTTTCGAAATTTTTGAAACGCAGCAAATTTTGAGAAAGGGATATGAAAATACCGTAAATATCCCAACTAGTTTTCTTGACATTAGAAGTAATTGAAATTAAATTAATAGCCCTTCATTTTTGAAGGGTTTGTTCTTTGAAAGAGTGAGAATTAAAAGCCAGTCAGTTGAATGATTTCAACAAAGCGTGCAAACGCTGGGATTACAAATTCGTTTTAAAATTTACAACGGAGAGTTTGATCCTGGCTCAGGACGAACGCTGGCGGCGTGCTTAACACATGCAAGTCTACGAGAAAGAGGTAGCAATATTTCGAGTAAAGTGGCGCACGGGTGAGTAACACGTAAGTAATCTACCTTTAGGTCTGGAATAACCCCGAGAAATCGGGGCTAATACCGGATGATGCAGCGGATCCGCATGGATATGTTGTTAAAGTCTATACGGCGCCTATAGATGAGCTTGCGTCTGATTAGTTAGTTGGTAGGGTAACGGCTTACCAAGGCTACGATCAGTAGCTGGTCTGAGAGGATGATCAGCCACACTGGAACTGAGACACGGTCCAGACTCCTACGGGAGGCAGCAGTGAGGAATATTGGGCAATGGACGGAAGTCTGACCCAGCAACGCCGCGTGGAGGATGAATGCCGTAAGGTTGTAAACTCCTGTTAGAGGGGAAGAATAATCCCGATCGACTCGGGACTTGACTGTACCCTCAGAGAAAGCTCCGGCTAACTACGTGCCAGCAGCCGCGGTAATACGTAGGGAGCGAGCGTTGTCCGGATTCACTGGGTGTAAAGGGCGCGCAGGCGGGTTGGCAAGTCAGTGGTGAAATCCTACAGCTTAACTGTAGAACTGCCATTGATACTGCTGATCTTGAGTATGGAAGAGAGAGACGGAATTCCAGGTGTAGTGGTGAAATACGTAGATATCTGGAAGAACACCAGTTGCGAAGGCGGTCTCTTGGTCCAATACTGACGCTCAGGCGCGAAAGCGTGGGGAGCAAACAGGATTAGATACCCTGGTAGTCCACGCTGTAAACGATGAATACTAGGTGCTGGGTCTATAGATTCAGTGCCGTAGCTAACGCATTAAGTATTCCACCTGGGGAGTACGATCGCAAGGTTGAAACTCAAAGGAATTGACGGGGGCCCGCACAAGCAGTGGAGCATGTGGTTTAATTCGATGCAACGCGAAGAACCTTACCTAGGCTTGAAA
>JAJDNK010000006.1 GCA_022340715.1 bacterium BMS3Abin03
AATATCCGCGAAATTGTATCGGTGGGAACTTATGACGGATTTACCGATACCGTTAAAGTTACACTCGCCCCAAGTAAATTTTCGAAGTTTGCTTATTACTCTGTAAGTGAAGGCAGTAGTATTTGGTGGACGGAGAATGATACAGTCTGGGGACCATTTCATACTCAGGATTATATGCGGGTTTATCGTCACCCAGTATTCTATGGTAAGGCTACTACGAAAAGAAGCTTAATCTATTATACTAGCCAAAGGAAAGACAAACCATACTTTTATGGCGGATTTGAGCAAGGGGTTGATCTCCCGCTTCCAACAGACGGTATAAATAATATTGAACCGGATGCGGAAGCTAACGGGATAAAATTCGCCGGTAAAGACACTGTTTACATTACATTTGATTATGATACTTTAAAATATAGATTTTCGTATAGTGATCCCGATACAGCCGTATACCTTCCAACAGTTGCACCAAACGGTGTTATCTTTGCTAAAAATTCAGTTGTAAGGTTAAAAGGAACTGTACAGGGACAATATTCTATAGTAAGTTCTGGTTCTTCTTTATCTGGGAAAGGAAAAATATACATAGATGATGATATTGTATATAGTAAAGACCCTAGAACATCTCCAAGCTCGACTGATTTACTCGGTATTCTCGCACAAAATGAAGTATTAATAACAGACAACGATGCAAATCACCACGATGTTAACATACAAGGGTCCATCTATTGTGAGAATGGTGGTTTTGGTGCTGAAAATTACTCAAGCAGACCAGTTAGTGGAAACATTAACCTCTTGGGGGGAATTATTCAGGATACAAGAAGACCGGTTGGAACATTTGATAAATGGGGACCAGCCTCAGGGTTTTCAAAGCGCTACATGTACGATGATAGGTTGATGATGGCTTCTCCCCCTATGTTTCCGGGAACAGGTAGTTTTGAAATTGTAGCCTGGTATGAATAAAGTTAGGGCTCAATAAAGTTGAGCCTTTATTCGTTGTCCCATCTCTAATTAAGTTAGATCCGAAATTTAGAAATACTTTTCAACTTCGGGTGGAATAATAAAATCGGGAAAGTTCTCCACCAATTTTAGATAGTATATTCTTGCCCTTTCATATTTATCGAAATTTAATTCATACTTAATCCGGTTAACCAGCATAAAGCATATCAGGTCTTCAACATATTTTGATAAAACGCTTTTTGTTTTAGGCATTCTTATAAGAAAATCCGGATCCGGTGCAGGATAGTATTTATCATCACCAATGATTCTAAACAACAAAACATCGGGTATGATTTTTTTATTCGGTGGTATTCTAAAAACATTCCGCTTAAATTCATCCCTGTATATATCCGGAGCTAAGTATATACTGTTCTCACTTTTATTTATCAAAGGACTTGCGTCTTCATAACGCAAAAGTGAATCAATAATAATATTGCCTTTCCTCACAAAATTCGGTTTATACCAGTCTAAAGGTAATAACTGGGTGCTTAAAATTTGCACATCGTTACGATAACCTTCCACATATTGTATGTAATATGATGGCGAAATAATATAATCCCAATTGTTTGCAAAAATAATAGCGTTTTTATCAACTGTTTTGAGTATAGAGTTAACATAATCTTCAAACAGGTGTTTATGAGATTCATCAGCCACACGGTAGTTTGCGCCGATCCTGATAAAAAGAATTATCGATAGTATTAACAAGGGAAATAACGCACCATATTTAGGAGACTTAAATGCATTAACAATTAATATTATGGCGGGTATGCCAACTAAATAAAGTGAGAAAATTGATAAAGAAAAATACTCGTAAATATCGGGGATGTCATAATTAACTGTAAACAAAACGGTGGTTAAAAAAAGTATCAGGTTAAAATAAAAATACCTTCTAAGTGAGATAAATGAAATCACAATCCCCGTGATACAAAATATCAGGTTGATATTAAAATCCCCTGCCAGGAATTTTCCATCATAGAAACCAAAAGAATTAAACAAAAATTTCAATTGTCTTAGCACGTTATCAATTCCGGCAAAGAACATTCCCTCATAATATTTTGCAGAGATGTGGTCTATCGCTCTTGAAAGATTATCGGGATTTCCCCAGTTTAATTGAGGATGCTGCGCAGAGCGTACGATTAGGTAAGAATATAAACCTGCAGTAACGATAAAAGTTATAGCTGCAATTATTATTAATCTGGCAATTGATTTGCCTGTAAATTTATACTTACTGAAATAAAGAAAAAGTAATGCGGGCAATAGGTAAAAGGTCATCAGGTGATTTGAAAACCCAAGTCCTAGAAAAATCCCTACTAAAATCCAGCCTTTATTAGTACCACCTAACAAACCATCTTCACTATCAGCATAAAAATACATCCTGAAGAAAAGGAATATAATAACACTGAAGAGAAAAAACTGTAAAGAATAAACTTCTACTGATGTACTTTGAGACCACACAATAAGACTGAAAGCAAAAAACAATCCGCTGATAACTGCCGCGATATACTTAAGCAGTTCAGCATCGGGATCATTATTATTCAGCAGGTTAAAAATCTTGCTCGAAAAATTTGTCTCTTTTGTCGTTTTTAACTTCCCCAGATTATCAAGAAGAAGTTTTGAAGTATGAGTGAAAAATATAACAGCCCCAACACACCACAGGGAACATAAAATATTTAGCTGATAGATTTTGGTAATTCCCAATGGAATTTTAGAAAAGATATAACCCAGAATAGTAAAAAGAGGATAGCCCGGGGGGTGTGCAATACCCAGCGTTGCCTGAACAGCAGCAAGTTCTCCCGAATCAAACTCAGTAATAGAATGCGAAATGGTTAAAAGATAAACAGCAAATGCTATTAGTCCGGTTAGAACTCCGTAACTGCTTTTTATAATCTTCATTCTAAAGCTAAAATAATAAACAGCCTGTTTATAACGAACACTGCTTAATTAATTTTAATATGTAACTCCTTAAGCTGTTCTTCGCTCACCTCCGAAGGTGAATTATCCATTAATGACAGAGCACTTGATGTTTTGGGAAATGCAATTGTATCCCTGATAGAGTTTTCTCCTACAAAGATCATTACCATTCTGTCAAAACCGAAAGCGATTCCACCATGTGGAGGGGCACCGTATTTAAATGCATTCATTAAGAAACCAAA
>JAJDNK010000014.1 GCA_022340715.1 bacterium BMS3Abin03
CATATCAATAAAATGAACCTGGTCGTATTCCGCTCTTCTAAATGCTTCAAAAGTTTTTCTAAAATTAATTAATCCTTTGTAATAGGCTAACAGGTCTTCATTAATCTTAGAGTGAATATAGTTTATATAATTTGTTTCATTGTCTTTGTTATAACTGTTATGATCGATCATTCCCTTATGTTCATCAGGAACATCATTATTTTTAGCGATTACTTTGCTTCGGGCAAATTCTTGTCCCTCAGAGATCATCGTTATACCTCGTGCAGTGAAAAGAAATAAAGCCGCAAGCTTGTTCAGCTTTAATTGCTTTTCATTCAACTTAACATTTTTATCAAGATCATCAATTACCTGGTCACTTTTAACATCACCCAATCCTAAACGAATAAAATCTCCGAGAGTATACCCGTCGTGTGATTCAAGATAATTTACAGAATGTTCAGACAGATTAAACAAACCGTATTTATCTTTCGTTAAAGTACCGTTTACATAACTTTTTATTCTGCCCGGATCATTATTTCCATACCACTTACCAAAAATCCAGCCCAATCCATCAAAAGGATTTTCTCCCTTAATTCCGTTTCTTATCTGGTCATTCCACGCACCCCATCCACGTACAGAAAAACCTGACGGATCATATCCGCCGCCCCAGGGTTCGCAGACAAAAATTACGTTAGGATTTATTTTTTGCGCTTCGTGAATTACAGCCTCGATTGTTTGCCAGTCAATTAACTTTGCCAGATCAAAACGAAAACCATCAACGTGATATTCTTTCATCCAGTAAAGAATACTTTCGACAATTAATCTTCTAAGCATCGGTCTTTCGGTTTTCAGATCATTACCGCAATAGCTTTCCTGGGTATAATTTCCTTTTTCATCTCTGCGGAAATAATATTCTTTATCTATTTCTTTAAGATTACCAAGCTCATACTCGGAAAGATGATTGTAAACCACATCCATTATTACTGCTAATCCCGCTTTGTGAAATGCTTTTACCATATCTTTAAAGTCAGTAACGGCTTTTGCATCTTTTCCATCCCATTGATCGAACTTAATCGTTCTTACATTATCACTATAATAAGCTTCAGGCGCAAAGTAAGCTGCGGTCATGTATCCCCAGTGATTTCGTTCATAAGGATTCCAGCTGTTAAACTTCCCGTTCGAAGAATCCTGGAAAGGAATTTCGATGTTGGCAAACTCCTGTGCAGGCAAAAGTTCTACTGCATTTACACCAAGATTTTTTATATAACTTATTCCACCTGTTTTTCCTTCTTCGATCAAACCTTTATAAGTTCCTCTTTGCTCAACACCGGACGAAGAATCTTCCGTCATATCGCGAATGTGCATTTCATAAATTATCAGGTCACGCCAGTCCATTTGTATCCATTCATCCTCACCCCAGTTGTAATCATCTTCTTTTACAACGATAGCTCTGCGCGGACTGAAATATGTATTATAAGATGCAACAGCTTTTGCATAAGGATCGAGACAAATTATGTTTTCAATTCCCGTATTTTTGTAATGTCTTATCCTGAACCCGTAAAATAATCCGTATTGTTCACCATCAATCGAGGTTTCCCATACACCATCATCGTCCCGTGTCATATCATATTCATTTCCGTAAGTTTGCTCAGGATCAGAAAATGTTACCAGCCAGACAACCTCAGCCGAAGGGGCAAATAAACGGAAGTATGTTTTTCCATTTTCAACAAATGAACCGAGTTTTTTGTTAGAATAATACTGGTTTAGTGTATCCTGTTTTTCAGCTATGTTCATTTCTGTCTTAATATGTGTCTTATCTTTAATAAACAATTTACTTCCCATAAATGTTAACGGAATAATTATTAAAAATATAATTTGAATTAGTTTTAATTTCATTAATGACATTTTAGAATCTGTATACTAAGTTATAAATGTTAATACGAAAAATCATTCGCTTGCATAGATTTCTCCGTCTACAACAGGAGTAACGCAAATTAAAGGGTGTTCCGGCACCTGGAATTTGGTAAATATTTCTTCGAACAACTGGAAATGCATTCCTCTTTTTTCAAACTTGTGAAATCTCCTGTAACTCATGAATTTTCCTTTATCGTCCACAGGTGCTTCAAAACGGTAAGCATTTTCAAAATCTTCTTTTGCTTTGCTTTTAAGGAATTTAATTTTGTTATCATCTCCACCTTCTCTTGTATATGCAACGGCACGGAATTCTTCTACAAGGTCATTATTAATTATCAGGTATATGTTGAGTATCGTTTCTTCCATTATTCCTTTTAGAATTGTACAAGCTTACTATGCCCAAACTCAGGGCATAAAAGAATGCAAATTTACACATAATGCTTTCCATTTTTGAAACCAAATAATAATTCCCTGTAAACATCAGAATAAATCCCGTTACAACCGGAATGCTGATAATCAAGTTACCTGTAAGCAAAATTTTCGCAATAAACTTTTTCTTTTTCTCCTTATCTTTCAAAATAATTCTCACTAACAAAATCATACTAACCGTAATCGGTAAATAATAAAATGTGCCGTATAATTCTCCCAATGGATAATAATACGACGCATAAAGAACTGCGCAGCTTGTTACTTTAAATTGATCTATTAAAAAAGCATAATAAATTATAAAACTGATCGCGGGAAGAAATACTAGACCTGAAGCTTTTTTCCTGTAATCCAGCAAACGGAAAATCAGAATTAGATTTAGTGGTGGAAGAAATGTTATATCAACGAAGGCAAGATAAATCATAAACGGAGAAGTAAATCCTACCCAGCAAATAAGGAACTCGAATGTCTGATATATCATCAACAGGAGGATCATCAGGTTTGCCGAATTGTTAATCCGGTTTCTATCGGAAAAGAAAAGCAGATTTAGCAGAAGTATCACTTCTATGCAAGCAATTAAAAGCGAGCCTATCCCGTTCCAGCTATCCAATTTACTTCACATCGTGAAAATTAGTATATATTGACAAATATACCGTTTTTTTACCCTATAAATTGCAGCTTATTCTTTTGGAGGGTATAAAATTTCCCCCTATGTTGTTCCCGAACTAAAAAGAAAGGTTTTAAATGAATAAATTTAAATTGTTTTCTCTTCTGTTGCTGTTTGTGGTTGTTTCCGGCTTTAAGATTGCTGCTTACGCACAAAACGAACCTATCCTCTATTTCTGTGAAAGATACGATTCCAAAAAAGGAGAAATTGGCGTAAGTGATAGGTTTACAACCGGTTATTTAACTGTTGTTGTAAAATCAGATTATGCACTTAATCTTGATGATGTACATATCCAGTTTGATAAATATAATTTCAGATCGGGTGATTTCGAATATTATAAAAAGTACGATTATACGGTTAAACCCGATATGAAGTATATTTATTTTGAGAAAAACTCAAGCAGCGATATGAAGTTTGATGAGCCGGGATTTTACCGTGTTTTTCTGCTTGATGACAGAGACAGAACAGTTGCAAGTGCGTTGATTGAAATTATACCATAAGTAGTATCTAAAAGTGATAAAAAAAGACGGCAGTGTTTCTCTGCCGTCTTTTTTGTTTTAAATTAAAACAGTTAATTACAACACTGCTTAGAAGATATTTTTAGGATTTTATGTTTTCTTTAATAAATCCTTTGCCAGTTGAAAAATATACCTTTCACCAAATTCACCGGAATTAATAATAGGAAGTGCCCCTTCTTTTGAAAGGAAGTGCTCTTTAAATGTATAATTTTGCGTATGGTTGGAAATAAAATAAGTCCAAAATAAACCATTAAAAATAGCTCTGTAAATTCTATTCCCATCAACACGTTTTTCGGATAACTCTGGAGAAACTATTAAGTCTTTCATATTCTTTGAAGACTGAGGGAATAAATAGATTACAACTCCATATTCATATACTTCACCAGGATCCTCTGTAAAGAGCATTTTTCTCATTTTTTCAGCGTGTGGTCCAAGTGATATTCTTTTTATTTCAGGTCTTGAAGAAATTGAAGCTCTCCATAACAATGATATCTGAAATAATTTAAATAAAGTATAATCAATTCCCCGAATCAATAAGCCTATTTTGGTTTTCTTAATTTCAATCTCTTTTTTCCCATCCCCAAACATTACTTTTGCTGCATGATCTTCATATTTGCCTATTATTTCATTATCACATTTTTTACAAAATAATTTTTCATAAATACCTTTTCTTGACTCTTTGGTAATATCAGAAGATTCAGTAGTTAGAATTTTAAACTGATGGTTTTCATCATACATTGGCGTATACATAAACTCGGGGAAAATATGCGAGTCTACTAATTTATTCTCTTTATTACAGAGTTTACAAAAAGCCATTTATCTTATATAACATAACCATTAGGAATACTTCCAAAGTTCCAAACAAAACCTGGTTTACTAGAAAAAACAACCTTACTTCTTCGGTCCTGTCATATCTTCCGGCTTAACCACTTCATCGAATTTTTCTGCAGTTAATAATCTAAGTTCCACTGCAACTTCTTTAAGTGTTTTATTTTCTGCATGCGCTTTCTTTGCAATTTTTGCTGCGTTATCATAACCTATATGAGGATTAAGCGCAGTCACTAGCATCAAAGAATTTGTAAGATGTGAATTAATATTTTTTGTATTCGCTTCAATTCCCACAACACAATTATCTGTGAAACTTGCACAAGCATCTGAAATTAGTCTTATCGATTGCAGCACATTAAAAATTATTACCGGTTTGAAAACATTAAGCTCGAAATGTCCTGTTGCACCGCCGATGTTAACAGCAACATCGTTACCCATAACTTGTGCACAGACCATTGTCATCGCTTCGGATTGAGTCGGGTTAACTTTTCCCGGCAT
>JAJDNK010000020.1 GCA_022340715.1 bacterium BMS3Abin03
CAGCGTTATCAGCGTAAATGGTGGAAATCTGCAACCGATTTATTCTTTTGAGTCAGGTAATTATGTTAATACATCATCCTTTGAACCGTTCAAGGGATATTACTTCTTTAACAACGACAGCTTGGCAAGCATTAAAATACCATACTCTTCAGCTAAAATTTCGCCGAAGCAAAATTTTGTTAGCTCGAAGGAAATGAAAATGTTCTTGACGTTAAATGGAAATCCCAAATCTGAAATTAATGTTGGCTTTTCAGATGATGCAAAAAGCGGAGTTGATAAGCTTGATATCTTCTCCCCTCCTTTAATTTTCTGTAATATTAATATGAGTTTGTACAACGATGAAATTGAAACGGATTATAAATATCTTCAGGAAGAATTCAGACCTGGAATTGGTGAAGGACAGGATTATAACATTTTTATAACAAACACATCAAATAAAACATTAAAGCTTGCTACGGAAGGATTGGAAAATTTCAGTGGATATGAGGTGTATCTGCTGGATAAGAATCTGGTAAAAATTTATGATTTGAGAAAACAAAATAAAATAGAAGTCCCCAAAAACATATCCGGTAAAGAATACGAATTATATATCGGAACGGAAGAATATATAAGTGAAAAGAAAGATAACTTAATCCCCTTTGAATATGCTTTGTACCAGAACTTCCCCAATCCTTTTAATGCAGAAACACAAATAATGTTTGCTATGCCACGACAGGGAAAAGTATCTTTAGTTATATATAATATTCTTGGTGAAGTGATAGCAGAAGTTATTACTGATCAATTTTTTGAAGCTGGTTATCATCACGTAAGTGTTGATTTTGGGAACTTTTCATCAGGGATATATTTGTATAAACTGCAAACCGAATTTTCCGACAGTCAATCATTTACCAAGACGAAAAAAATGATTTTATTAAAGTAGTAAGCTAATACATATTCTTAAATGTCAATCCCCATTTATATATGCAAATGGGGATTTTTTAATTGTACTTAGATATAACCTCGCCAGATCCTTTTTCTTTTAGCCAATTCAAAATCATTATCTCTTCCTCATCGGTAAGTTTTGCTTTTGTTTTCATAGGAACTAAAATTGAGTCCCATTGCGAAACTGTAAATTGAGATGAGTATGGTAATTTATGACACCCACTACACTTAGATGCAAATAGATCTCTGCCTTGTGGATATTTTGTTTTTTCATTCTTGTTTATGATGTATCCCTGGCTGCAGGAAAATACAATAAGGCTAACCGGGAAAACCAGTAGCAGGATAAATTTCATTATAATTCAAGTCCAAGTATTGTACGGAATTCATATTTCTCGTGATGTACCAGATCCAGGTTATCTCTTGTAACCGGACTTCCGGCAACCTGTGCGACAATATTAAATGTTATATAAAAACTTTCTGCCTGATCATTAACTGTTGGACCAATAAAGATTGCCTGGCTTTCTTCTTCACCGTAAATATCTTCATATACTCTATGATTCCTGAATTCAACACCTAATGCGAAGTCTGAAAACAGATTATACATTGCCCCGCCTGTTATTTCGAAAACAGATTCGTCCTGACTTTCTACAACATTTCTTTCAATCTCGGAAGTAATGTTTAAGGCGGTTATAAATCACCAATCCAGCGGGAAAAAATTAATTTCGATTCATATTCCAGCTCATCACCACCGTAAGCAAACTCAAAATAAATGCCCGGATCAACGAAAAAATCTCCAGGAAGATGTTATCACAATTTTAGCGTCAGTTTCCTCAGCCAGTCTTTTCAATAATTCTACAGATAATGGATTAAATCTGTCCCAATACTCATTTTTAATATTTATCGTTTTATAATAATTACTGGAATTCATTACGCCATCTATATCAAGAAAAATTATTTTCAGATTTATTCCTCGAAATTTTAATTCACAAATAAAATCATTAACAAATTTAATCCCTGTTAAAAATAATTACTTGCCCTCATCTATTTTAAGTTAAATAATTTAACTTTCACTAACCTTAGGTTTTGAAAACTGAAAGTATCCAAAACCAAGTGAAATTAACAAATATATTATAACTGTAAGCCAGCCCAGGTTTCCAACTACATGGTTGAGCTGTCCAATTAAAGCAATTATAAATCCTATCCCATCCGCAATGAAAAATGATAGAACGATTGCCCTTCTTGCATCCGAATCAGCCGCATTTCTAGCTTGCCAGGATATAAGTCCCACTGCAATAAGTGCTGCACCAAAGAGTCGCCCTATATAATCTAAAGCCATATTTGAATCTATTCCATACCAAGAATAAAATTGGGTGGGTATTACAATAAATAGTACACCAAATACTAGTGTAATAATAGTGGTAATAACGAAGAGAGTTTTTAGATTCATTTTGATCTACCTCCTATATAAGTTATTAGAATATGTATTCCCATAACCTTAAGAAGGTAAATTTAGTATCTATATTCTATTAGATCCGCAATCCGCAATACTTACACCTCTTAAGGTGCAAAGTTCAATTAAGATAACATGCAAATATTATCTTATATATCCAAATGTTTTTGATTTAATATTATCCCCTTTATAAAATAGTCCGATTCAAATTATTTCAGTTAAATATTTTATTCTCAGCTTACTAAAAAATAATTGCTCATAAAATCAAGCAACCTGTGTTGTTTATTTTTTGGGTTTCGCGCAAATTCTTTGTGCTGATTTTTGGAGTATCAAAAAGCCATCTATCCATTATTTGGAAATTATCTTGCCTTAAAAGACGCTAAAGTTGAACTTATGATTATTGTTAAAGTGTTAATACAAAATCAATTATTCTGATTTATAAACACTGGCACCGGCAACTATTGCAAAGGGGAACTCAATTATACTGAAAGCAAAACTAATCAAGGCGGGTTTGAATGGAAAGATGCCCATATTAATGTGATTAACCATAAATAAGAAAATTATGATTATGACAAATGAACTTGCAATAAGAGCGGTTTTGAATCCCTTGCCAAATTTTGGTATGAGAGATGTATAAAGCCAAATTGTTGCTATACAAATACAAATAAGATAACAGATATTAACGATTTGATATCGTGCACCGTTTAATATAATGCCGGGAAAATATTCTCTTGCTAGATCGACTTCATTAAAATTAAAGATGACTTTTACTAATCCTTCAATAATGAACTCAGCAATTAGAAATGCGAAAGCGGCTAGCAAACCTGAAAATAGCAGATGAGAAATTTTAATTTTTTCCATTCATTCTTCCCTCTGATTAATATACTATTACTTAAATCTATATAATTAAAATACCTATTTAAATATAATTATTTTAATAAAATCATTCGCTTTGTGAAGGAGAATTTTCCTGATGCCTGCTGAATAGTTACTCAATAGTAGAATACTTTACGAGTCATCTACAACTGTCTTAGATATTATATCCTGAATTACGTTAATATCCGGATTGACAGAAGGGATTATTTCCCTTCCCATACAGGATAGTTTTATTATATAGGGGAAAAGTGAGTCATTATTCAAAAGTATTATGAATGATGTCTATAGTAGATCATATAAATACGAACCAATAATAAAAACGAGGAAATAAAATGGGAGTAAATAATTTATCAACAACTAAACTTACATCTCTGAAAGCAATCAGGAAAAATTGCATCAATTGCTCTGAAGGATCAACTAAAGAAGTGAAAAATTGTATGATTACTAATTGTCCGCTGTATATTTATAGAATGGGTACAAATCCAAGATGAAAAGGAATAGGTAACTCAATCCCATATTTATTAAAGGAATTAGCTTTTAATGATAATGACCAATCCTATGGTAATGTTTAGAAAAACCTCATCTTAAGATGATTAAATCTTAAAAAACAGAAGATTAATATTATATCAAAGATGGCCAACGTAGGATTTGTGACGGATTAAATAATTGAAAAATCTCATTCAGAAATTATGTATTTGAAATATTAGTAAACTCAATTTCTTATTATAAGATAAGGCTTCAAATTATTCGAGCCTTATTTATTTACAGATCAATATTCAGGTTCTGTTCGTTACAGGAATAAAAATCATCTTGAAATACAATGCGTTAGCGACAATCTGTGCTATATCAATACAAATTGTGATATTATTGTTACAACACTATAGCAATCAATAGCTTTATCTAGGATGATGACAAAATGAAAAGCTCCTGCTCTATAAGGTATTGAAGGAAACCTTATAGAAAAACTGTGTATAGGAGCAGGGGCTTTTTATATTAACTATTTCAATAATAACATCTTCTTAGTTTCTACAAAAGAACCAGCTTTAAGCTGATAGAAATATACACCGCTTGTTAAATTACTTCCAGTAAAATCAACATTATAACTTCCAGCATCAATTTCACCATTTACTAATTCTGCAACTTCACTTCCTAATAGATTAAAAACTTTTAGACTTACATTACTTCTATCTGAAATTGTAAAGTTAATTCTGGTTGATGGGTTAAATGGATTTGGGTAGTTGTTTGATAAGTTGTAAGAATTTACAGAACTTAAATCTTCATTAACTGCCGTTACAGCTGCATATGTGAATGTACCCTTAAAAATAATCACCCACGCAGAACCATCCCAGATTTGGATTAGTAATTCAGTCTGGTTATTGTTCGCATCATATGTGTATAAAACATTAGAACTATTCACCCATGCAGAATCATCCCAGGTTTGGTCGAGTTCTTCCGTCAGGTTATTGTTTTCACCATATGTGTATAATATATTATCCACGTTCACCCAGGCAGAATCATCCCAAGTTTGGTTGAGCTTTTCAGTCTGGTTATTGTTCCCATCATATGTGAATAAATACTTTTCATAATTTACCAAGGCAGAACCATCCGAAAGTTGCCAGAGCCTTTCAGTCAGATTATTGTTCCCATCATATGTGTATAAAACATTAGAACTATTCACCCATGCAGAACCATCCCAGGTTTGGTCGAGTTCTTCCGTCAGGTTATTGTTCCCATCATATGTGAATAAATTCTTGTTGAGATTCTTCCAGCCACTACCAGTAATCCAATTTAGGATGAGCGTTTCAGTCTGGTTATTGTTCCCATCATATGTGTATAAATACTTAAAACCATTAACCCAGGCAGAACTCTCCCAGATTTGGTTGAGTTCTTCAGTTTGGTTATTGTTCCCATCATATGTGTATGAAGACTTATTATTATTCACCCAGGCAGAACCATCCCAGTTTTGCCACAAGTGTTCAATCTGGTTATTGTTCCCATCATATGTGTATAAAATATTAATAGTATTAACCCAGGCAGAACCATTCCAGGTTTGGTTGAGTTCTTCAGTTTGGTTATTGTTCCCATCATATGTGTATAAAACATTAGAACTATTCACCCATGCAGAACCATCCCGAGTTTGGTAAATTGCCTCTATTAGCAGGAAACCATTTGCAAGTAGTGTTTTATTAATAGTTGTCCTTCTATCCTTTGTATCTAACCCTTTTCTTTTATAATACTCTCTTTGGTGATTTCTTAATTCTGTCTGCCAACTGCTGCTTTTAGATTTCAGCAATAAGGCTTCTATATTATTAAATACTTGTGCACCACCTGCATTTGATTTATGAATTTCTCTAAGTCTATCGGTAGTAAGTTTATCTGGTATTACTCCTTTGCGAATTATATTTTGAGGAAACGCTGTTATTAAAAACAACGAAAGAAAAAACAAAGTTTTTAGAAAGGTTTTCATTGTGTGCTCCTTTTAAAGTTAAAAAATCTATTATTAAACCTCCTCATATTTTTGTCATTATTTTTTATAGCATAGATAATAAATGGTTCTATCAAACCATACAATAAACCAAAGGATTGAAAAAAGTATTAGTGCGTTAGATTAAGAAAAAGGATTGAAAAAAGTATTAATGCATTAGATTGAGAAAACGGAAAGAATAATAAAGGATTAAAAGATAATATTGTTCATGCTCGTTAAATGGCAATACCCAAACAACATATGATTACTAAATAAAGATAGATAAGAAAGCAACAAAATATTTTGGTTGACATAAATTGAAAATGTTATTTTCATTTTTGGAGAATAGCAGTGAAGTCACAATATATCCTGCAATCTAAGCCAGTCTTCCGCATCAAACCACACCCCACATCTTAAGATATGCCACTCCTCATTTTCGTTGAAATTTTTTATTGAGATATGTTTTTATTTGATGTTAGTAATACCAGTTATGCTTATTCAATTCTTTTTTAACTATTTGTTGAAAAACTCCTTCCACACCAATGAGATATGGTTATTTAATTGAGTACGATTACGCAGGGAATCAGTTTGGAATTAGTGATAAAAACACCCCTCTATTATTTTATCAACTATTTTTTTGACTTGTTAAGCTGTTCATAAATCTTTCCAAAATCCAAAATAAACCACGCCCGATAATTATTCGATACTATAAAAAAAGGTCAATTTTTAATATTAATGTTGCTTATTTGTTACTTTGCTAATTGTATCAAATTATAATTTATTTATATTATTAGGAGTTAACTAATAATGCAACATTCTTTATATATGAATGTGGCATGTAATCAGGTTAAAATTTAATCTTCTTCTGATTCGATCGAAGTTATTATGCTTATTGGTTTGCAGTTGCCAGATTCTTATATTAATTCGGCTATGATGATTGCTGTCTGTAGGTTTTTATTTGTATTAAAAACATAGATTATCTTCTTATTCTGAAACAGAATAATTATTTTATTCTCAAGATACAATAATAAATAAATCTATTTGTTGGCTATTAGCATTTTTGATACGGAATAATTTTTGCTCTTTTAGTGGATTAGTTTAAACTTTATTCTTCAATTTAAAGGGCGATTAAATTGAATGTCTTAACTTCCAATAATCTTAGATATAATGATTACTATCTATACCATTACCCCATAATGCTTTCATCAAATTTTAATTAAACATTTAGGAGATTTTTATTAAGTATCGATTAAAACGTTGTTAATATTACTATTACATAATAGCATGCGATTATATCAAAATATTAAGATGATTCACTATAGATAACCAAATGCAAAAATAGTGATAATCTAAAACTAAGCTACAGGATGTGGTCTAACTCGGATTTTTCAAGGATATCGATATAACAGCTGGAGGAAATTGAAAATATAACGTGGGGAGTATGTGATTCACGTGGCGAAGCTGTGTCAACTGTAAAGCTTCTTTTATTCGATAATTAAAGGCAAGATAGAATACATTGTATAAAAAAAAGCGAAAGACAATTGGTCACGCAATCGAGAGTGATGTTGAATTTAAATTTCTCAAATAAATCATAAAATATGGCATCTATAATCGGTAAAACTATTGATAGCTACCGCATCCTGGAAATTATTGGACGCGGTGGAATGGGCGTAGTTTTAAAGGCTCTTGATATAAATCTTGATAAGGTTGTTGCATTGAAAATGATCGATCCTGTTCTTGCTAAGAATGAGGAGTTCGTAAGAAGATTTCAAACAGAAGCAAAAGCACTGGCAAAACTTGAAAATCCAAATATTGTTTCTGTGCATGCACTTCGGAAAACAGAAGCCGGTTTCTTTTTGGTAATGGAATATGTTGAATCAAAAACACTTTCACAATATCTTTCTGAAAAGGGTGCTTTTACAATAACAGAAATAATATCAATTACTAAACAAGTATTGAATGCTATCGGACATGCGCACGAAGCGGGAATAATTCATCGTGACATTAAACCAAGTAATATTCTTTTGTCCAATGATGGAAAAGTAAAAGTAATGGATTTTGGATTAGCGAAGGTTATCCAGGATAAGGGACAAGCCGTTACTATGACACAAGCAAGAGCCGGAACATTATACTACATGTCTCCTGAGCAAATAATAGGATTAAAGAATGTAGATAACAGGAGCGATATTTATTCTATAGGAATGACTATTTATGAGATGGTAACAGGTCGGGTACCCTTTGAGAATACAGATTCTGATTTCAATATTCAAAAGAGAATTGTTGATGGAGAGATTCCATCACCGAATGTGTTTACACAAGGTATTCCGAAGCAACTTTTAAATATCATTTTAAAAGCTATTGATAAAAATCCGGACAAACGTTATCAGAATATATCTGAAATGGAAGCAGATTTAGCCCGGGTTGAAAGTCAACTAACTACCAATGTAAAAACCAAACCTACTGCTAAAATACAAGATGGTAAAAGCAGGCATAATAAAAATAAGAGCAAAGTAAAATTTTTTCTATTATCTACATTAATTGTAGCTGTTTCGCTAATTATAATTTACTTTCTGGTTTTTAATAAGATTGATACAAATAAACAAGGTGAAATAAAAAACAATGATGTAAAAACTAATGAAACAGATAATATTCCTTTAGCCAGTCTTACAATTAAAACCGATCCACCGGGGGCGCTTGTATTCCTGGAAGGCAAGCCTCTGGAAATTACCGGGAATTCCGGGATAACAATAAATTCTCTGAAAATAAAAAAGTACACTATAACATTGGAAAAAGAAGACTATGAAAAACTAAGCTTTGAAATAGAATTAAAACCCGGTGATAATTATGTGGAAAAAAAATTACGGAAATATGAATCCGGTCCTAAATATACAGCAACCGTAAGTTTGAGTCTGATAATGGATGAAAACGGTTACATTTATATTGATAACAATAGAATACCTGTCCAGGCAAATTCAACGATAACACAGAGAATTTCAGCGCAAAATCATATAGTAAAATTCGAAAACCAGAATGGAATTGTTAAAGAAATTTCAACTGATGGTAAAAATCAAAAAGATTTAGTTTGTTACTTTAAACATGATGTAAATATTCAAACCCTCGATGAAAGTGAAAGAGGAACCTGGGCAACTGTGTATGTTGATGATAAAATAATGAAAAATGAAATAACAGGTGAAAGTACTCAAACACCTGCCGGACTCACTCTTACTTCGGGGACCTATAAAATTTATGTTAAAAGGACAGGCTATCAAACTTTAGAAAATCCTCAAACAATAACCATTTCACCTTCATTTTCTAAGAAAACTATTCCATTAGTTTTCCATATAAAGAAATGATAAACTATTTATTTATATCAATTCTCAACACTTCATTACCGGTTAAAAGCTGAAGCTAAATAATAATTAAGATTATATAATTAATTTTCCAAAAGGAGATGCAATCATGTTATTAAGATCAAAAGATAGATGGTTGTTATCAAGTTGTACACTCATTTTATCTATTTTCTTCCTGTTTATAGTTTTTTGTAACATCACAATTGCCCAGGAAAACACCCGGACAAGCTTATTAGAAGCAGAAGAATATTATAAGGATGCTCTATTCGATAAAGTAATTGAAACTTTATCTGAATTACCTACCGATAAATCGGTTGAAAAAGATGTCCGTAGTGACGCTTTAAAATTTCTTGCCAGGTCGTATTTTGCCAAAGGTCAATATAACGAGGCAAGGGAATCATTGCAGAGACTTTTAGAATTGGAACCACCAATTATTGAGTTAAATCCTGATTATGAACCGCCAGCACTAATGAAAGCTTACTACGATGTCAGAAAATCATTATCCGGAGGTTCATTTGTTGTCGAAAGACAAGATCCAGGATTGAAAACAATGGCAATAATTGATTTTAAAAATAGTTCAATCGATCAAAAAGCAAAGTTTGATCCAATGGAACAAGGATTTGCAGATCTTATGATTCACCGTTTGAACAACTCTACCGGTTTAAAAGTAATCGAACGTGAAAGAATTCAATGGATTCTTAACGAAATAAATATTCAGGATAAGTATAATATGGAGGAAGCAGTAAGAATGGGTAAACAACTTGGCGTGCATGCTGTTCTTCTCGGCAGTTTTATTATTTTTAATGATGAAATATGGTTGGGAGCCAGACTCGTAAAAGTTGAAACAAGCGAAATCTTACTGGCGGATGAAATTAAAGGAGAAGTAGACGAATTTTTTGATCTTGTAGAGAAATTAAGTGAGAAGATTGCCGACAAAATAGATGTTAGCCTTAAACAAGAAGAAGCAGGAATATCTTCAGAGACTAAATCTCTTGATGCAATGTTGTCTTATTCCGAAGGTCTGCAAATGCTTGAGGAAGGCAAATATAAGGATGCTTATAATAAGTTTTTAAAGGCCCTGGAATTCGATCCGGATTATGAATTGGCTAAAGCAAAAGCTGAAAGTATAAAACCGTTTATTGGTTAAATAAAGTTATAACAAATGTATAATAATCTTAATTGGAAGTTTACCAGGAAGTTTCAATACTTCATACTTTCAATAATTACTCTTTTACCTCTCGCCTGTTCTTCACTGGAAGTAAATAAAAATCAAGTTAATCGGGAAGAATTGGTAAAGCTTGAGAATAAAGTCAAAGCAGATCCTCTTGATAGTGTGGCTCTCAAACAACTCTCTATATTACTTGTACGGGATTATCAGAATGAAAAAGCCAATTTTTATTTATCAAAGGCGCTACACCTTATGCCAAATGACGCTGTATTGCTTTTTAATCAGGGGCTTAATTATGAATTCCTAAATGATACTTTATCTGCTCTGAATAATTATGTGAGATACAAAGAGATTCCGCTGGAATCGCCATATCGTGAATTAATGGAAGGAAGATACCTATATCTTTACAGAAATCTAGTTTATAAAGATATTCATAACCGTATTGCTACAGAAAATAAATTAAATATTCATAGTATACCGGAAAACACTTTAGCAGTATTTCCTTTTAGTTATTATGGATCGAATACGAAATATAAGCCGTTAAGCAGAGGTTTGAGTGAGATGATTAGTATAGATCTTAGCAAAGTTGAAAAATTAACTGTACTTGAAAGAATTCGTTTAAAGGCTATTATGGATGAATTGAAATACAGCAGGCTAATAGCAGACCAAAACACTGCACCAAGAGTTGGGAAATTATTAAGTGTCCGTTTATTTTATAATGGCTCATTTGATATTATAGACGATGATAATCTTAAAATGGATATTAGCTCCTGGGATATTAATTATTCTACACCTGGTAGATGGATTAATAAAACAGGAAAACTGAGAGATTTATTTATCATTGAAAAAGAACTGGTATTTGATATCATTGATGAACTTGGCATTCAACTTACTCAACGTGAAAGAGAGCAAATACAACTTTTTCCTACCAAGAACATCAATGCGTTTTTGGCATATTCCGTAGGGCTGGAATTGCAAGATAATGGGTACTTTGATGAAGCTGCAATGTTCTTCCGACGTGCAGGTAAAATAGATCCAAACTTTGAAGAGGCTTTAAATAAATATAACGCAGCTTTATTTATTAGCAACAGTTTGGTAACTAGAGATGAATTATTAAATAAGGCGAGAAACATTAGTAGTAGCGAGGATTTAACAACTATGATTATAGGAGATATTATTATGAATAGATTAGATATTGTAGATCAAAGTATAAGATCAACTTTTAATCAAGGTATGGAAAATCGCAAAGCCCCACAAGAAGCCACTGCCGGTATTCCATTGCCTCCACCGCCTCCTCCTCCAATAAGGTGATATAATAAAGACTAAAATGTTAAAAAAAAAATGAAAATGAAGTTTATATTAATATTAGCGTTTTCATTCCTTTCAACATCAATTCTTTTCTCACAGATTAAGGTTGGGAAAGAAAATAAAACGATGTTCAGCATAAGGCCATATTATCAATATTGGGGTGGAATTGATAGTATTAATATAAGACAGTATAGTAGTAGGTTTTTTCTTAACTATTTTTTTTCCAGAGACATTCGTTTATCAGTGCAAGGTGGATATGCATCTTCAGATGCAATGCAAAATAAAATTGATGGAATAAGTGATGTTCAATTATCCCTTAATTATAAATTCAGGAAACTCAATACTGCCCTGGATTTGGGAGTAAATTTACCGACCGGAAAAGAGGGGATTAATCCTGATTATTTCTCTTCTTCGATATTATTAGCACAAGACGTCTTTAATATGAAGTTACCATTGCTTGGTCAGGGAACGAATATTTTTGTAGGATTGACATGGGCCAAAGCTATCAGCGATTTTATTGTAGTTGGTCTGGGAACATCTTATCAAATCAAAGGTGAATACTACCCCATTGCGGATAGATCCATATTGTATAAACCGGCAAATGAGTTATTATTAACTGCAGGTCTGGATTTTAGATTCAGTAGTACTGCCACTTTATCGGGAGATATCATAGAAATATTTTATGGCAAAGATGAAATTAATAATGGGATCTCATTTTCAGCAGGTACTAAAACTGTATTTAGTTTAATGTTTAGACAATTCTACGGATATAACAATCTTCTGGTTTTATTTAGGTACAGGTACAGTACAGATGATAAAGTATACGGATATTTTGATTTTGTTTACCACGAAAAAATCATTCCGAATAATTTTATGACATCCATTAATTTTAAAAACTACGTGTCTAAATTTCTCACCATACAGTATATAGCTGAAGCAAGATTTTACCAAAAGACTATTGCACAATATTCCGGTTTTAATGTTTATGGGGCCGGTATTGTACCAACTATAAATTTTTCCTCTTCATTATCAGTCCCATTAGCAATAAAATATTATATAGGAAATTCGGATGAATATCCTTCTGCACATGGTGTTGAATTAGGTCTTGGCTTAGATATTAAATTTTAATTTTCCCCGAGCAAAAAAACTAACAAATACTATTCTCCTAAATTGAATTTCCTATTAAAGCCTTGAGAATTTTATTAAGGATTGCCAAAATTATTATTTGTAACAGATACGTTAGTATTGTGTTTCCCATTTATTAAAAACTGTAATCTGAAGTTTAATAGCTTTTTGATTTTTTTAACGACAATCAGTCACAACTCCTGAAGACCAATAATCAAAATTAGTAATTATCAAAATCACACAGCTGACGCACTTCAAATGCAAAAATATTTATCAATGTTTCTAATTATAAAGAAACTTAATATGAAGAGTTTTACAAAAATATTGTTTTTCTTTTTAGCACTTGCACAAATCTGTTTTGCACAGAATGGTTGGTTTCAGCAAACAAGTGGAACAACTAATTCA
>JAJDNK010000030.1 GCA_022340715.1 bacterium BMS3Abin03
TTAATTTGAACTAACTTAACTTTATTCTACTTAACTCTAAAATGTCTATAAACAGTTTATATTAAAGGATTTATTGTTAAAAATGGTTAAAGAGAAAAAGGCTGGAAAAACGAAATTCAAGTTCTGCCCCCGCTACTAGGAAAGCCGAGATTTTCTCTCGGCTTTTTATTTTTGAATAAAAATTATTTTCTATCAAAAGAAGACAATGATACAAATAGATTTGGATTCAAGGTTAAAACTAAACAACGGCATAGAAATACCTTATCTGGGTTTGGGAACTTATAATATTCGAACTCAAAAGGATGTTGATCTGGCGATTCACTCAGCATTTGAAATTGGATACAGGCTTATCGATTCAGCAGCAGGATATTATAATGAGAGTGAAATAGGTAAAGCACTCAAAACAGCTTCAGTCCCCCGTGAAGAAATTTTTATAACCACAAAACTCGATAATTCAGATCATGGTTATCAGAATACGCTTAATGCTTTTGATGAAAGTCTGAAAAAGCTTGATTGCGGTTATATTGATTTGTATTTAATACACTGGCCTGAAAGCTTGAGAAATGAGTCATGGAAAGCAATGGAAGAGATTTTGAAAGGAGATAAATGCCGGGCTATTGGTGTCAGTAATTTTACTGTTCGTCATCTTGAGGATTTGAGTAAAAATTCTTCCGTTACTCCTGCCGTAAATCAATTTGAGTTTAATCCATTTGTTTATCAGAAAGAAATATCGGATTACTGTAAAGCAAACAATATAGTCGTTGAAGCTTATACACCTATTGCTAGAAACCACAAATTCTATCATCCTGTTATTAAAGAAGCTTCAGATAAATACAAAAAGACCCCCGCACAAATAATGTTAAGGTGGTCGCTTCAGTATAAGGCAATTGTTATTCCGAAATCTTCAAATCCGGACAGGATTAAAGAGAACTCTGAGATATTTGACTTTAACATTAGCGTTAAAGATATGTCCAAACTGAATTCACTTAATGAAGACCTGAGACTTTCGCCTGATCCTTATCTCTACAAATAAATATTTATTAAAAGAAAAATGTTTCAATTTCCATTTTATTTTTAGGGGCAAACTCCGACCAAGATAATCCTTTTTTACCCGGTTTATATCCGATGTAACAGGTCAAAATATAATAGGTTATCTAAAACAAATTAATCCAAAATGGTTTCTAAATAATCCAAATTAATTTATATTTCATATGCACATTTTATTTCATTTTGCAGAATAAAGCAGCACGAAATGTGCGTGAGTATAAATGAAATAAGTATACCTGATAAATAATAAGTGGGATAAGCCAATGTTTAACATCTTTAAGAATGCTGAACAAGCTAACAAAACCGGGGAACTCACCGGGAGATATTTACAACAAGAACAACTTATCAAATTAAGAAATGTACCAGCTGAAATAGATTCAGCAACGATAACAGAAATAATAACTGATAAGAATTTTTATCACAAAAAATTTAATCCTGATTGCAAAAGAACACTCCATACATACAAAGAAATGAAACTGCATAAATGTAAGGTGGTTGTTGATAATCAAACAAAGCTAATGTGGCAAAAAGAAACTTCGAAAATGTGGATGAACTATCCGAACGCCGAAAAATGGATTGGCGATTTGAATGAAAAACATTGGGCGGGATTTACAGATTGGAGAATGCCCACAGTAGAAGAAGCATTAAGCCTGCTGCAGCCCGGAATTTATGGCAACAGAACTATAATTAATTTTATCAATCCTGTTTTTGATTTTGTTACCTGGACAATCTGGACTTCCGATCTTAATCAAAACGACGCTTCCCAGGCATTTATTATTGATTATGGAGAAGGTTCCTGGTCAGCGCATAATTTTACATCTACCTTTTTCGTCCGCGCAGTAAGAAACTTTGAGTGAGCCGCATACGAATTTAGAATATCATTTCAGCAAAATCATCTTTCTTGTTATAACAAACGAACCGGACTTAAGAGTATAAAAATATATTCCGCTGGTCAGATTTTTTCCGTTGAACTCAACTTCGTAAGTTCCGGAAGATTTTTCTTCATTAACCAATGTTGCTACTTCATTTCCCAAAACATCATAAACTTTTAATTGTACTAACTTTGCAAATGATATTCCTGCATCAGGAATTGTATATATTATTTTGGTTGAAGGATTAAATGGATTCGGGTAGTTTTGGAATAAATGTATAGTTTCAGGATTAATTACTTCAGATTTCACACTAGTAACACCTTCAATTTCCATCTTCTGTCCCGGGATGGCGAAAGGATCAATACCGTAAGCCTGAAGATTAATTTCATTTGTTGGAATAATATCCTGAACAATCCATTTTCCCGGAGCAATCCAGACTGTATCTTTGGTAGATAATACTTTTACCGGTGGTATAAGAGGGCTTATAACAACACTAACTTTCCATTCCAAAAAGAATTTCTTACAGTCAAATGTTCCTGCAGCTGTATGCAAATTCTCATCATCCAACCTTGTTGCTAGATACTCGAACCTGAAATGATAATCTGTGCCGGAAAGATTAATAGTAGTATCTTTTGATAACAAAGTATATCCAGCATTAACGTTTGAAGAAAATTTATAAAGCGGATACCAGTTTTGAAGTGATCTGAAGAAATTTACAAAGTTGAATGAGGAAGCTACCTCTGTGGAATCGAGTTGTGCCATCAAAGTTTCAAGGGAACCTAAACTGAAATAATCATATCCGTCAGTCCCATCAAAATAATAAAATGAAGTATCTATATATGGCTGGAATGGTAGTGTTTGCGGAGTACCGGTTTTAGTCGGAACTATATTCGCCAGCTTGTCCTTATAATTGCTTACAATTGCAAATGTATCCTTTCGTGAAAAGACAAGAGAGTCTATTCCTTTATTCTGAGAATCAAGAGTGGTTACCCGATAATTCCATATATAACCGGTTTCAGCAGGAAAATAATCACTTGCCTGCTGCGCATTTACGGATGCAACAAAAAAGGCAAAATAAATTAAGGTAAAGATTGTTTTCATAAAGTGCCCGGATAATTTTTAAAAATACCTGATCAACTTAAATGTATGATCAATATTTTATAATTTTTGATTTTATAACAATAAAAACAAGTGCAATGTGAAGTGATTTTTAAATAGCCAGATTCAGTCCGAGGGTAAAGTTTCGGATTTCACGCAAATTTCCTATTAATTCCACATAATTATAATTGAAGAGGTTTTTCACATTCAAATAAACGTTTACCGGCAATCCAATTGAAAACAGATTATAACCGAAATTCAAATCAGTTACATAAACAGGAACACGTTTCTCTCCATCTACTACAATTCCAAGATCAACTAATTCATTATCAATTTTTTCAACTTTGCTCCAGAATCTGAACTCTATTCCGAAATGAAGATTCCATCTATTAAAATTAAGACTGGAATAAAAAATATGTCGTGGACGGTATTTCAAAGCAATATTTTTCTCAATATCTCTTGCCCACATATAGGTATAATTTAGTTCCAAATCCAACATGCGGGGAATAAATGTAGTGGAAACGTTAGACTCAAAGCCCTCTATTCGTGCTCTTAAAACATTGCTAAATACAGCCAATCCATCGGAAGGATCTATACCGGGTTCGATCATATTATAATATTCGTTTCGAAAGGCAGCAAAATCAAGTTTAAAAAAATTGAATGGTACATAATTAATCCCCAGTTCAAAAGTAGTATTCGATTCCGATTTTATATTTGGATTTGGTTTTACAGTTATTCCACCGGAGGAAGTAGAAGTAAAAGCTTCGGCAAGCGTTGGTGCTCTAAATCCTGTTCCCAGGGAAGAACGCAAGATAAGATTGTCATAGAGTTTATAATTAAGTCCCATTTTAGGTGAAACTGCACCGGAACCGTTGAGAAAATCAAGCTTACTATAATCATACCTGATTCCCACAGAAGCAATAAGAGGAAAATCAAAATTAATATCTGCAACTGTATAAACGCCCACACCGAATGAATTTGGATTGCCAAATAGATTTGATTTTACGAATACAGTATTTCCTTCTACGCCGGTAGTTAAAACTATCTGATCTGTAATTCCTGTATTTAACTGGACTTCGCCCCTGTAAAGATGAGAAGTAGATTCATTTGAAGGTGTTCCGTTATCTTTAAAATTATTACGATAATAGCTCGTTTTAATATTAAGAAAATAGTTCTCACTTAATACATTTTTATAGATGATACCGAACAGGTACCTGTTGGTTTCAATTCTCCCGTTATTGTCAACATCAGGAGGAACTAAAGCATTCCTTGAATCTTTCCAGTAAAGAAAGTTGCCCGCCCTTTTATTAAATGTATCAGCTAATAAAGTAATTGATGATGTTGATGAGAAATTATAAACCGCTTTAAGAAATCCAGTATATTTTTTATAAAAATCATCTCTCCTGTAACTTAAATCTTCAAGACGCGTGAATGATAAATTAAAACCAAATTTCCCAAACGTATTTGAATGAGATAAAGTTAAACCATTAAAAGGACGGTGTTCTCCTGACCAATCCCATTCCTTGTAATATGGTTTATCATAAAAACCATAAAATGCATTCAGCATAGTTAAAGGTTTTTCCGAGATTTGTCTCGTAATACCGTTTATCACTCCACCAATTGCAGATGATCCGTAAAGCGAACTTGCCGCACCTTTGATGATTTCAACTCTTCGCAATTCGGTAACCGGTATCATTTCCCATACTGTTTCACCTGTATCACCCGTATAAAATGTTAATCCATCAATTGCGAGAAGGGCCCGAGAACCAGCACCACGACTGTAGCCGCTTGAACCTCTAATACTTATTTGATCCTCTGTCATATTTACACCGGGAATATATCTTAATGCGTCTGCAAGGTTACTATAATTATACTCTATAAACTCGGATCCTTGAATTATTTCAGAACTTACCGGCAATTCCGATTTTTTCTGTTCGTACTTGCCGGCAGTTATCACTACCTCCTCAGATTCAATCGCTTGTCGCCACATAATAACATCGATTTTTATCGATCTATCTTTTATTATGATACTATCTGATCTAAATCTCTTATAGCCAACTGCGGAAAATTCTAATCCATAAACTCCGGGAAATAAACCTAAAATGAGATACTCACCTTTTTCATTTGAGGAAACTCCAGAGCCAGTTCCGATAACAACTACATTTACATTTACCAAAGGTTTTCCAAGCGTGTCGGTTACTGAACCATAAATAGAGTAGCTCTGTGCTTTAACAAGACAAGCTAAAGTGAGAGAAAAAAATATGGAGTATATGATTTTCATAACAATGGTTTCAACGATTTCTTCTTCATCCCGATTTAATTACCTTCGGGTGGTTGTGGTGGAGGATTATTAAAATCACAGACTATATCAATATTT
>JAJDNK010000038.1 GCA_022340715.1 bacterium BMS3Abin03
CCCCGTTTTGTTGCTTAGAATTGCATTAAGATTTTCTTCACCGAACAAATCGTTTTTTTCATTCATTGCTTCTGTAACACCGTCTGTAAAGAAAGCAAATATCTGCCCGGGATTAAGTTTAATTTCCTCTTCTACGAGTGAATTATCGAACACAATCCCCTTTTCCAATCCAACTCCCAATCCCTGTGTTCTGTATTGCTGAACCGTTCCGTTGGATGTAACAAGCATGGGCATATGCCCGGCACGACAGAATTTCAAAGTTTTATTTTCCATATCGAACAAAGCAAGAGTCATTGTTACGAACCAGCTTTTATCAAGCTCCTGGTACATTCGCCGGTTTATATCGATCAGAACTTCCTTAGGAGATTTATCGTCGAAGCAGCTTAATTGAATCATAGTCTGCAGCTTTGTCATATAAAGCGATGCGGAAAGCCCTTTACCGGAAACATCTCCAACTACAACAAAAAGTTTTTTATCCGAAAGAGTAATAAGATCAAAGTAATCGCCGCCAACCTGCATCGCAGGAATCATCTCACCGCAAATATCGAGTCCGTTTATATTTGGAATACACTGAGGCAGCAATCCTTGCTGAATTTTTCTTGCAAGATCGAGATCGCGTTCGATTTTTTGTTTTTCAACTTCAGATTTATAAAGACGTGCGTTTTCAATTGAAACAGCACTCTGATTTGCCGCAGCCCAGAGAAGCTCAAGATCTTTTCCTGCAAACCGAGAACCCGAATGTTTTAATCCGAAAAGCATTAGCCCGATAACCTTAGACTTAATAACCATTGGAATGATAGTAAAGATTTCTTCATTAATAAGCTTCTCTGCTTTTTCAGGCAATACCTTGTAAAAATCATTTTGTTCAACAACCGGTAACTGGCTGATAAGGTTTTTTGCTTTAATGAACTGCCCAAGATTCGATTGTGTTATCACACATTCTTCATCGCTTAATCCCGTTTCCCTTACCAATTTTAATTCATTGCTGCGGTTACTACGAATCAAAATTCCGAACTTAGTAATGTTCAAAGCCTCAACAAAAGTTTTTTGCATAAGATCAAGTATGTTATCGAGGCCAACTACCGTTGATACATCGTTGTTGAATTTTATTAAAACCTTCTGGTAAGCAAATTGTTCAGGATAAAATCTTTTTGTAAGAAACTGCTGGAATTTGTCTTTTGTTGATTGAAAAATAAGAGCAAATATTATAAAAAATACACCAGCAATTATTCCCTGGTTTTCTACTCCAAGTGCCTGACTTATACTATGCCCAAGCACATAGATTACGAAGAAGTAAATAGCGGCAACCGAGAGTGTGGCAGCACCATAAATGATAGTATTTCTTACAACAACGCTTACATCCATTAATTGATACTTGAAGATAGCATAACCAAATGTTAAAGGAACAAGTACGACAAGAAGTATCGGCATGTAATATTCGGGAGAATTAAATATAGTATCAGCAATAGCCGGTGCTATTCTGGCCGAATACAACGATACAGCCAAACCGAATATAAAAGCAATGAGGATAAGGGAAATTGGTTTTTTCTGTTCCCTGGTTTTTAACCTGCGATATTGTATAATCAAGGCTATTAGTGATGTAACGTTAGCCCCTGTCATAAAATATCCGAAATATAGTAAACTAATCCGGAAAATATAGTCATCGGCTAAACGTAAGATAGATATAGTGACTCCCACTAAAAAAAATAGTGCTATTACCGAAGGGACTATGAAAACGGATCTTTTTACCCACTTCTTTTGTGCGAATTTGAATGGCTCAGGAAAATTCCAGAAAAAATAATTCATTACAAACGGTATGAAACTAATTGATATCATCCAGAGATATCCGACTATAAATGCAATAATGCCACTATCAATAAAGAATTTATGAAAATCTCCAAAAGGAGGAGCAATGACACGGAGAGCTGCCAGTACTGCAAGCATACCTATTAAATAAAACAGACGATGAACTCTACCGTCAGGTTTTGCAGTTAAAACAATAAATCCGATAAGCATCCAGAATAAAGCACTTAATGTAGAGGCAAGATTTCCGAATTGAATTAATTTCTTTACGTAAACCTTTGTTTTAAATATTTCCCCATTCCTTTCATAAGTATAATCAGCATAATCGCCTCTATTAAATTCGTTCAGAATATCCTGAGCCTGAAAAGTAGATTCAAGATTTTTCCCGTCTATAGCAATTAGTTGATCGCCGTTTCTTATTCCGGCATTCCAGGTTACACCTTCAACTTTTACTACATCGAAAAATATGGCGACACTATCTTTACCTGCTTTTTTCGGGATCCAAAGACATTCATCATTACTTGTAACATGTACTTCAACCACGTAATAAATATTAAGAACAGCTATGGCGATCAGGATTAAAGATACCCCAATAATTAATTTAGGTCGCCATTTATAATATAGTGTCTTTATACTACTCATTTATTTCTTTTGAAATAATTTATTACCTGGTTATTTAACTTTAATCACTAACATAGTAATATCATCGGATTGCGGCGCGCCGGCAGCGAAGTTTCTTACTTCATTTTTAATTCCATTAAGGATATTATCTGCACTCTCTCCTGCAAGCTTTAACGCTGTCTTTTCCAGTTTTTCATCGGAAAACTCTTCCCCCTTTTTATTCATCGCTTCGGATATTCCATCTGTAAATAAAACCAAAACATCATCTTTTTGCAACACTAATTCTTCGGATAAATAAGGAACCATAGTCTCGATTACTCCAAGAATAACGCCGCCTTTTTGCAACTTGGTTATTTTTCCGTTTCTGATAAGCAGCGGAGGATTATGTCCCGCATTAACATACGTTAGCTTTTTCTCTTTATTTTTAATCAGGCACCAGAAAAAAGTTATAAACCTGCCGTCACTGGTATTTGCAAAAATAAGATCATTTATTAAACCGGTTGATTCGGCTATGTGCATTTCCTGTCGACAAATAACCTGTAGAAATGCCTGGATGTTAGCCATAAGCAGAGAAGCCGGGGCACCCTTACCGGAAACATCCGCAATAGCAACGCAAAACCTGTTTTCATCAAGAGCGATTACATCATAATAATCTCCACCAACCTGTTTGGATGACATATTTATTGCAGCTATTTCAAAATTTTCAAATCCTGGAATTTTTTGCGGAAGGAGGTTTTGCTGAATTTCTCTTGCGAGGTCGAGCTCCTCTTCCATTTTTCGTTTTTCAAGTTCTTCTATGAATAGCCTGTTATTTTCAAGCGAGATAATCGCCAGGCTTCCCACTGAATAAATAAATTCGATATCAGAAGAAGAGTATGGTTGTTTATTTATCCTCTCACCAAGCAGAATTAATCCTTTGGTTTTTCCCTGTATCTGCATAGGTACAGCAAGATTAATTCCCAGCTTATATAATGAAGGGTAATTTGTTTCAAGTTCGGTTTGATTCATCGAATTTCTAATCTGCGAACTATCACACGATTTTAGATTTTCCAGCAATACATCATTATCAAATTTTGAATCGAGTACCTGGATTTCATCATTTTGCATCGTGACTACTGCAAACTTTGAAACCATAAATTGACCGATTATAGAAAACACGAGAAGCTTTGCAACTTTGGCAGATTCGGAAAAAAGTCCGAACTCCTTACTAAGCTCGAAAAGTGCATTTAATCTCTGAATTCTGGAATCAAGTTCCCGGTTTACTCCCTGCAGTTCATTTATTCTAATTGAATTTTGTATTGCAGTTGCTGAAATATTTAATATGGTTATTAAAAAGTCCCTGTCGCTTTCAGTGTATTCGGATTTGTTTAGTTTTTCGCCAAGACAAACCATCCCGATACATTCATCAGACGAACTTATCTTTTCAGCAACTTTTAATTTTGCTGAATCCATGAAACTTTTTAATCGTTCATCATTAAGACAGTTTTCATTCGTTTTTAATACAGGAAACCTATCGATCGTACTATTGCTTAATCCTTTAGAATTCTTTACAGCGATTTTCCCATTTTCATTCAGTGCTATTAAACCTTTTGTCGAAAGAAATTTACCAAGACAGGTAAGCAGAACATTATTCAGAATAAATTGCAAATCTATACTTGAATTTATAATCCTGCTGAAATCAACAAGAGCAGTTAAGTTTCTCTTTAATTTTAAATTATCATCCCGCATTAATCTGCTTATGCATTTATACTTTTGGATAGCAGTACTTTATTGTACTTGCCTGGAACGGAAATGTACTTAACGTCATCCATCAGAGTTTTCATAAGATACATTCCCAATCCCCCAACTTTCCCGTTCCTGTAATATTTTTGCAGATCAGGATCGGGTACAGTATCCGGATTAAAAGTATTACCGTGATCAATTATACTGATTATTAGTTTTTCGTGGTTATATTCCAGTTTAATTACAATATCACCTTCGGGATAAGATTTGTATGCATGCTTGATAATATTGGTACAGGCTTCGTCAACCGCCAGCATTATATTTTCAATTTCCTCGGCAGATAAACCCGAACTCGCAGCCTGACTGCTTATAAAATCTCTGATCAGGGAAAGATTTTCGGTCCGGCTTTTTACAACAAGCTCGCCGGTATTTTTTTTATTTCGTGCCAATTCCATCGCTCTCTGAAAATTTATTAATCGCTTCGTCCTCTGTTTTGAAAATTTCATAAAGCAAAGGGAACCCCAACAAATCAAATATGTTATATACCTTTTCGTTCATGTTAGTAAGCTTTATATCTCCTTTATTATCTCTTATCTTTTCGATATAAGCCATAAACACACCGAGACCTGCGCTGCTTATGTAAGCAAGATCCTCAAAGTTTACTACAATTTTAAAGTGGTTCTGATCAATCAATTCAGTAAAGTTATTCTCTAATGTAGGAGCAGTATGTGCATCAAGATATCCCGAAAGATTGATCACACTTATATCTCCCTTATCTACAACTGAGGTGCTGAACTCTGCCATTCTTTCTCTCCATCAATTTTAATTTTTTGTTTCCATTTTAAAATTACTAAAGTAATATCATCATATTGCATATGATTATGTGAAAACATCGACACTTCCTTTATTACTTTTTTTGAAAGCTCTTCCGCACTTTTTTTCCTGTTTTCGAGCAAAATTTCGGTAAAATATTTATCACCAAAGTCTTCCAAATCTTCATTTTTTGCTTCTGTAATTCCATCGGTGTAAAGAACTATTGTATCATTCTCCTCCAGAATTAATGTTGATTCATCAAGATTTTCTTCAAATTGCTTTTCGTTACTTAATCCAAGTCCTATGCCTGAAGGTTTAACCGGTTGTGCTGTTTCACCTCTTAATAAAAGCACAGGACAATGGCCAGCTCTTGCCATTTTCATCTGATTCTTTTCCATATCAATTATTCCGTAAGCAGCACTTACGAATGTTTTACTGTCTAGTGTGTGTTTCAGTATGTCATTTGCCCTGATAAGAATTTCTTTGGGGCTAAGATATGTTTTAGCAAGCGATTCGAAAATTCCTTTAACTTCCGCCATTATAAATGCAGCAGAGATGCCCTTACCTGATACGTCAGCAATTACAAATCCAAGTTTGGAATCTGAGAGTTTGAAAAAGTCATAATAATCTCCTCCGACCTCAAAAGCCGGAATAAAGACTGAAGAAATATCAAGCTGATCGAACTCAGGATTTTTTTCCGGTAAAATCTTTCTCTGGATTTCACGGGCAACATCAAGCTCTTTTTCTAATCTTTCTTTCTCAATAGATTCTTCAAGTAATTGTGAATTTTCAATTGAAACAGAAGCATAGTCTGAAAATGTAGCAATTGCGCTTTTATCTTCTTCACTGAATTTCTGCTCGCCGATTCTAACCGCAATCAGTAATCCTTTCACATCACCATATGATCTAAGCGGGGAAATGGCTGCAACTTTATAAGGCTGGCTTAACTCCTGTTTATTCTCCAGATCGGCTAAACGAATAAACGTGCTATCGTTGATATCATCCCATTTAATTTTTTTCAAAATAAACTTGCTGATTTTCTCAGAATCAATGAAACCAATATTCTTATTTGCAATCGGCACAAACTCATCATCTTTCCAGATTATCCATGATGCATCGGCACTGCCGATTCTTGTTGTTATATCCGTTACAGTTTCTGCCAGTTCTTTAAAATCCAGAACCTGCGTGATTAGTTTACTAAAATACTGCAACGAAGAAACTTCCTCCGCTTTTCGGTCGAATGCAGCTGCAGTAGGAATGTGAAACAATGTCGTGAAAAACAAGACGCTGAAATAAATCGCTCCATACAACATAACAATACTGGCAAACTCATTTACAGATGGTGCAAATGAAGTCAGCATCTGGCTATGCAATGTTTCTTCACCCGTATTATTAAGATTCACAATAAAAAGAATTGCAATAACAATGGATAAAATAAGCAGTGCGATTTTCTCTTTCTTTACAATAAAAGCTATCCATGATATTCTTAATGAATTAATTACCATTAATAGAACCGATACGATAAGAAATGTATCGCAGATGAAAGCAAATTTAGTATCGCTTAAATAAGGTGCGGTTAATGAAGCCAGTATAAAAAATATAATCATAGTAATGAAGTATACCTGCTGGGATTTACTTTGTCGTAAAAAGAATAAATGTCTTAACGTGACCAGAACATATGTTACAAATCCAACTATAAGAAGTAAATAAACAAGTGTCACCAAAACAGATGTAAGACTTGGATTGTTAATTCTTTCATTAACATTATCGAACAACAAAGACATAAAAGAATTGGAAAATGTTATCAGAAAGAAAATGAATGCGTTTAAAATTCCAATATTCATTATAAGGGAGAAAGGACTTGCTTTTCTTTTTTCAAAAAATGAGATTAATGACAGGAAAAGGAATGCAATTGTTAGAAGAATTAATAGATCGCTAACTAACATATATACGAGAGTACCGGGCACAGAAATGAAAAGCTTGTAAACCAGCAATCCAACCGCAAATAATAAGAACAAACGAAATTGTATGTTTTCGGAAATGTTTAACGCTGATGATTTCATTAAATTTTGAATCTGTTCCAACAACAATGCAACGAGAAATTAGAAATATTGATGAATGGTCGAAAATACGCTTTTTTTAAAGATATGTAAAGAAAAGTAGTATAAGCGGAATTAATACAGGATATCCGATATAATAAAAAAACCGCCCATTACAGAGCGGTTTTCGATAGGAATAAAAGAGTCAGCTAACTTTATTCCTAATCATAAATTTTCTTAGGATCCGATTTGGTCTCATGTTTAAAATCTTTTCTCCAATCCTGCATCTCTTCTCTGAATTTTTGTATCTCTTTTTTCAGTTCTTCCATTTGCTTTTTCATATCACTTTCCTGCCCAAAATATTTGAAAAAACGTTTGAAGTCAGGAAAGCTTCTCATTACAAGTGAATCGTTTAAAGGATAGTTATATCTCCAGTTCTGCCCGCCTAGTGAATCCATAAGCTCACTTTGTGCTTGCATTATAGAGTCGATATCGATACTAAAATCATTTAATTCTATTGTGTTAGTAGAATCATTGTTGAAATGAAATTTCATCTTGTTATCAAAGTACTCGACCCTGGGAATATACTTCGAATAGAATTTAAAATTACTGGCAACACTATCGAAAATCCCAACAAGGCTATCAAAATTGGCTATATTAAAATCAGGGATATCAATGTTCGGAATATTCACCCTGCATATATTTGTATCAATATAAACATTAAAATTCTTATGCCAGGAATAATGTTTGCCGCTTTTATCTTTCCAGGTTGAATCGTAATTAAATTTAACCTTAATATTACGAAGTTGTTTATTTTGTTCATTCAGTTTAGCTTCTGCTTCTTTCAAACCTTCTTTAAATTTCTTAAAATCAAATTCCAAAGGTTCGGAAAAAATTGAATCGGGTGTAAGGATTATATAATTTTTATTTTTTGTTGTTCTGCATTTCTTAACTGCTTCAACAACTTTTGGATCACTTACAAATGATACGGTTGATGGTACAAATTTACGGAACTCGCTGCTGTTTGAATTTTCAGCAAACGCGAATAAATCCGACTGTATTGCCCGTTGATAATTCCAGAGATTCGAGTTAATCGCAACAGTATTGTTTTCATTAACCAAGACCTGATTTCCAAGTTCATCGGCATATTTTTCAATAATAGAATCTATTTGCTTTTTCTGAATTTCATTAAGATCCAGAGCCATTACAAATTTTTCAAAATTATTTTCATTTTTCGGAGCTTCCACATTTCTAATTTCAACATACTCTTTACCCTGCGGATCGTAACCCAATTGTAAATACTGACTATTTTGTTTATCCAGAGGAAGCTGCTTGTACATTGCAAAGTTGAAGATATCTTCGTTGTTTATATCTGAAGTAAATAATAATGGTTGCAGATTATCTTTATAAAAACCTGCGATATTGGATTTTTGTTCTTCGACCAAATTCTTAATCAGGTCGGGATTAAAATTTAAAACCATCATTATGGAAATGGTTAATACAGCAAGACTAATGGCGGGAGACCATCTCAAAATTTTTTTATACCATGGTGACCGTGAATCTATTTCAGCAAAAAGTCTTGTTTCGAAATAAGGAGATTCCTGTAATCTTTTATACGAAGACGATGTAAGCTTTTTTATCCTCTGCAAATCTTCCAGTTGTTTTCTAAGTTTCAGTGAGGACAAAATCTTTTGCTCCAGTTCGGCTTTTTCTTCCGGAGAAAGTTCATCATCTATATATGCTGAGAGTAATTCGTATTCTTTAGTATTTTTTCTCATTACATTAACTCCGCTTCGAGTGGCTCCAGGATTTTCTTAAGTCCTGTCCTAGCTCTGAATATTCTTGATTTTACAGTTCCAATTTCACAATTCATAGTTTCCGATATTTCCTGGTAACTAAAGCCTTCAATATCCTTTAACAGAAGAGGAACTCTTAATTTATATGGCAATTTTGATATAGCATTTTTCACAATATTTGAAATATCTCCTTCTTCGGTTGACGAAGAATAGCTTGTCCGGTCGTCTGCCTCTTTAAGAGGTACAAAAATTTTCCGTACATTTTT
>JAJDNK010000079.1 GCA_022340715.1 bacterium BMS3Abin03
GACTAATTGATGATTAAAAAACTAATCGACAAAATAAAAGGCATTGGGAAATATTTTACTATTGTCTTTGGCCTTCTCATCATTATTATTCTTTCCGGTTTAGTAACGCCCATTCTAATTAGTTACGAAAAAAATCATTGGGAGACAGATCTTACTAATAGGACCGCACACATTGAAAGCTCAATAAAAAAACTATTTGGACATAAAGAAGTAAAATTACTAGAAACAAAAACCTGGCTGAAGCATAATTTATCACGTACACTTAAATCCGAATCTTATCATTATAAAGAATTAATAGAACTGGTAAATGATCCACAAAAGAGTAACTATTCATTAGAGATAATTAATCCTAATGGAAAACTGATTGCATGGAATGAAAATATTGCTATTCCCCAGGAAGATATTTTTCCCTTGGCTTATCCGATTGGTGAGACTTACTTCCATACTAACGGTCTTCTTACATATTTAACCGTTATGGATACTGTGTATGTGCAAAACGATGTTTTCTACCTAATTACAAGTGAAGAAATAGAAAAAAATTATCATATACAAAATGAGTTTTACAAAGAGAAAAGTTTTACAAATGAAATAGCTAATAAATTTTTAACAACCTGTTTTGTCGATTATAATCCATTTACTGAGCCACCCAAAGATGGAAGAATTTACACGACTAACCTTATTAATTATAAAGGAACTAAAATCGGTCAGGTTAATTTCTACAAGCCGTCATTGAATGTTAGTATTAGTGGTATAAGAGAAATAACTTCGAAGATACAATCTACTTTAATAGTGTTGGTTTTAGTTTTTTTGGGGCTTGGATTCAGAAAAGAATTTAGAAAAATAGATTCCAAAATAATCAGGTTTGGTATTCTTGTACTTTATCTTTCCTTATTTCGGGCATTAATATTTCTTGTTGAATTCCCTTCAATGTTCTTAACCGGACCGTTGGTTAATCCTGCTAATTTTTCATCTGTTCTTGCCTGGGGACTTGTGAAATCTCCTATGGAATTTTTTGTGACAAATCTCTTCTTGGTGATAATCGGAATACAATTATTCAGATACACATTTCAGTATGTTAAATCAGGTTATTCAAAAAAATGGTGGGTATTAAAAATACTTTCAGTTCCTTTTTTATTATTGTTATTCTTCTTACTTCTAAGAGGATTAAGTGCTTCAATTAAAAGTGTTATATTCGATTCGGCAATCAGGTATTTCAAAGAGCCTACGCCTATACCGAGCAGTGATATTTTGTTTATGAATTTGAACGTTCTAATTCTGGGCTTATCTATAGTACTTGTAATGTTATCGTTCATATTGATCATTAGTAGTTATTTACGATTACTTGATTCAAACTACAAATTATTAAGGTTAACTATTTTATTTCTTTCGGTACAGGTAATCGGATATTATCTAATAGATTATATTAAAGAACCGCTCATTACTCATTTCCTTGCGTACATTTTCATTACACTTTTATTCGGGTTGGTTTATGTGATTTTTTACCGATCTAACAGCATTTCGCAATCGCTTGTTTATTCAACAATTATTGCATCTGTTATTTCGGTTGTTTTGATGAACTTTTTTAATCTGGAACTTGAAAAACAATCATTGAAAAGAGTTGCGTTTGAAATTATAAGAGCCAATGAAAACCTGCTAAATTATATGTGTGATGAAACTTTACGCGGGGCATTAAAAGATGAAGAACTGGCTGCAAGCTTTTCAAGATCAAATGTTAATTACGATGCGCAGGCATTCAGAGTCTGGAGCCAAAGCCCGTTACAGAGAGAATCAATTAGTTCGGGAATTTTTCTTTATGATATGGAACAACGAGAAATCGGTAGTTTTTCCGTTGGGCTGGAAAAAGAGTACAATGTGATTAGCTATTTTGATACTATACAGATTGGGGAATCGGTTGTTAAAAAAATACCTGATTCCACAGGGAATAAATCAGTTGCGTATATAGGAATTATACCGGTAATAAAAAGAGAAATAGTAATTGGTTTTATTGCGGTTGAAATAGATTTTAATATCAATAATTTTGAATCTAAAAACATTCCTGATTTTCTAAAATCAAATTCCGCACTTCTTGGTTCCGTCATAAATCCTTCACAATTAAAAATATTTGAATTCGACAATTCGGAATTGACTCAGGTTTATGGTGATATTTATCCGTCACGTGAACAGATGATTCCAATATATAATGCCAGGCTTTCCAAATTCAATGATGCATGGACTACTTTTTCAATTTACGGAGAGAATTATATTGCCTACATAAACAAAATGGAGTTCAACGGGGATGAACGGCTAATTACTGTTGCAGTTAAAGAAAAAGAAATTTCTTGGAACCTGTTCAATTTCTTCAAAATGTTTTTAATACATTCCATTTTTATAATTGTAATCTTTCTCTTTCTACTTATTACAAAACTTCTGAGAGTTCAATCTTCATTTCGCACAAAGTTACTGTTCACATTCTTATTAGTTTCCATTGTTCCGTTAGCAATACTGGCAATTTATAATCGTGAAGTTGTTGCAGAAAGAAGTGAACAGTTTATTTACGATGAATTAAGTAAACGAACTGATTATCTTGAAAAAAATGTTGATGCCCAATTATCCAATCATAAAGACCGGGGTTTGGCTGAGGCTTTTTCAAATGCTGGAAATGAACTGGCAATTTCTTTTGCTGTTTATCAGAATACTGATCAGGTGTTTAGTTCAAAAGAAGAAATTTACCGAACCGGATTGTTCCATTATAAATTGAATTCACATGCGCATTACAATCTAAATTATCTAAGCTACCGTGAATTCTTTTCCCATGAATATATTGATAACTATAAGTATGATGCTTATTACAGGAAAATCACCATTAATGGAGTCCCATTAATAATTGGTGTGAATGATGCATTCAACAAAATTGAGCCAGCTTTTTCTACAGCAGATATCGATGTGATTTTATTCGGAGTTTATGCATTTGTAATGATCCTGATCATAATTGTTAGTACTTTATTGGCTAATCAGATTTCAGCACCGATCAGGAGATTAACGAAGGCGACTGAAGCTGTTGCTCATGGCGATTTGAATGTTGAATTACACGGTCCTAAAAAGGGTGAAGTAAGTGAATTGTATGATGGATTTAATTTGATGACTAAAGAACTTCAGAAAAATCAAATAGATCTTGCTGAATTGGAAAGAGAAGCTGCTTGGAAAGAAATGGCAAAGCAAGTCGCACATGAAATCAAAAATCCGTTAACACCAATTAAACTTGCTATCCAACAGTTAATTGCCTCACATAAAGAGAAGAGTAAAGATTTTGATAAAATTTTCAACAAGGTTACAAAAACCACCTTAAATCAGATAGATAATCTGAGCCAGATTGCGTCTGAGTTTTCAAGTTTTGCTAAAATGCCCAGCTTGAAATTGGAAGTAATGAACCTTATACCTGTTATAAAAGATACTATTAATCTTTTTACAGACGATAAAATTGATATCAAGTTCAACAATCTTACTTCAAATCCGATGGTAGAAGCCGATCCATCGCAATTAAGAAGAATGATAATTAATTTAATTAGGAATTCTATCCAGGCAAAGGCAAATCAGATTAAAATCACATTAAGTAAAAAGAATGAAAATTATTCTTTAGTAACAGTAGATAACGGTGAGGGAATTAAGGAAAGTAATAAAAGCAAAATATTTGATTCGAATTTTACAACAAAAGATAAAGGTATGGGTTTGGGTTTGAAATTAACTAAAAGATTTCTTGAAAGTATTAATGGTTCAATTACTTTACTGGAATCAACATCCGAAGGAACTTCCTTTGAAATATTAATTCCAAAGCACAATACTGAAAAAACTGTTTAGGGGGAAACTATGCCGGAGTTGACACCTCATCAAATTAAAGCTCTGGATTTTGGACATTCAATCTCTTTAAAAGCAAATGCAGGTTCCGGAAAAACTTCAGTTTTGTCTAATAGATATCTGCAAATAGCTGTTGAAGGGAATGTCTCTCTTCAAAAGATTGCAGCCATAACATTTACTGATAAAGCTGCGGGGGAATTGTACCAACGCATCGCGAATGAAATAAATTCAATGATGCAAACCATAAGTGATCAAACAGTAATTAACAAATTACAAAATATAAGGAGGCAGCTAGTCTCTGCAAACATTTCTACAATTCATTCATTCTGCATAAATATTTTAAGACAATTTCCCGTTGAAGCAGAGTTGGATGCCAATTTTACTCCAATCGATCAAAACATGTCGAGGGAATTACTGGAATTATCAATTGAAGAAACTTTAAGAGAAAGAATTGAACAGAGCCCAAATGACGAAATAAAACATTTAATCAGGTTATTTGATTCAAAAAACAATCTGACTAAACAAATCTTAAAACTTATTGAAAATCGAAAGATTGTATTAACACTTGAAGCTCTGATATATAATAAAAGCGTCGATGAGATAGCAGATTATTTCAGAGATTCTTTCAAAAAATATTTTAAGATCATCTATTCACCACAAGTCGAAATTCTTGCCAAAGAGTTAAGTGAAATAAATGATAGAGTTATGAGTGATAATCCCAAAAACGAACTGAGTGAGATTGTTAAAGATTCTATTGGAAAGTTAAATATTGATATTGAAACCGAAGAGATTATTAAGGTAATCGATGAGCTAATAAATCAAATATTTACTAAAAGCTTAACGTTAAAGAAAAGGGAATACTTTAAAACAGAATTGAGAAATGGATTTGCATCTGAAATTGAAAATGTGGAAAAAATAATTTCTTATTTAAGCAGGATAACAATTGATAAAGATGCTGCCAAAATAGAAAAACAATTAGCTATAACCGGGAAACGGCTTCTCAACATTTTTAATGATACTATGTTTTTATACAACCAGAAAAAAAAGGATTCGGGTTATATTGATTATGAAGACATTCTGATAAAAACAAAAAAAATACTGCAATCTGAAAACGTCATCCAATTTTTGAATGAAAAATATTCATACCTTATGGTAGATGAATACCAGGATACAAATGAACTGCAATACGATATTTTCATGCCAATACTCGATTATTTACAAACAGGCAACTTGTTTGTTGTCGGTGACGAAAAGCAAAGTATTTACAGGTTCAGAGATGCTGAGCTTGAAGTATTCAATAAAACTAATAAAGATATTAGTAATGTAAGCGGTAAAGAGTATCTGCTTACATTACCCGACAGTTTTAGAATGGATCCGGCACTTTGTCTCTTTGCAAATAAACTTTTCAGAAATCTTTTTAAAGAACCAAATGATCTGTTTAATGAAGTAGAACATACTGATATTGTTTGTGCTAAAGAAAATACAGATTTAGGTAGTATATCGATAATGCTTGCCGAAAAAGATTCTGAAGATTCGGAAGCTAGGATCGTTGCACATCAAATAATAAATCTGTTGAATAAAAAAACCAATAAAATAGATTGGAAAGATATTGCAATACTTGTTAGAAAACGAAGCTGGTTTAGAGAATTAGAAAAGGAATTTACAAAGTTTAGAATTCCATATAGAATAGTCGGCGGAAGAGGATTTTACCAGCGGCAAAGTATTTACGACGTTTACAATTATTTTTCTTTTCTGCTGGATATTCACAATGATGCTGCTTTAGTCGGAATTTTGAGATCACCATTTTTTACTTTAAGTGATGCAGAAATATTTGAGTTATCATTGAGTCAAGGATTTTCCTATTGGGAAAAGCTGATAATAAAAGCAAAAGATGAAAGTAAATATTATGAAATTAAAGAAAGAATAAGAGGAAATATTGAACTTGCGGGTAGGTTAGATTTTAATAGTCTGCTAAGAAAAATACTTGAGGAATCAGAATTTATTTCTGTTTTAGCCTCCCGTCAGGATGGGGAACAGGAACTGGCTAATATTGATAAGTTATTAAAAATCACTAACTCATTTTCAAATCAGGGATTCAAAACACTTTACGATTATGTTACATTTCTAAAAGACGCAATTAATAAACTCGAAGACGAAGCTCAAGCCGGGCTAACAGATATCTCCAATGCTGTCAACTTGTTAACCCTTCATCAGGCAAAAGGATTGGAATTTCCTGTGGTGTTTTTATATAAATGTGATGAAAGTTCACGTAATGAAACAACAAAATCAAAATCTATAAATATTGATAAAGCGTTTGGACTTCTAACCAAAGTACCTGCTGGTGATGATTATTTTAGCGATTACAAATCCGCTCCAATTACCACGATAAGTGATTACATAGAAGAAAGAAAAAATCTTGCTGAAGTTAAAAGATTATTTTATGTGGGTGTAACCAGAGCGAAAAATCATCTTTTTATTTCCGCCACATCCAGTAGAAATGAAATCTACAATCCTGCTTCATTTATGGGATTATTGTACGAAGGATTGAAAATTTCATCAGGTTCAAATGAAATTATATTAGAAGATAAACTAACATTTCTTGTTAAAGAGAATAGTAATTATAGAAACGATTTAAAACAATTAAGTATAAAAATATCAATAAAACGCGAAGTAGAAATAACTAATGAAAAAGTAAAGGTTGAACCGGAAAAAATAAATTCGAAAAATTTTTTAATAACAAAAATTAATGATCGAACAGAAGGTGAAATAATTTCTGCAACTAAGGTCTCAACCTACAGTCAATGTCCTTTAAAGTACAAATTGATCTATAAATTCGGTTATTCAGAGTTATATTCTGAATTCAAAAACTTTCAAAGGAATAAGGCTTTTTCTCCGGATTATACTGTTTATTCAAAAGAAGATGAAAAGCTTAACGATGAATCAGAAAAGCCGACTTTCAGAGCAGATGTTAAAGGAGCACTAATTCATAAAGCGCTTCAGGAAGAAGTGAAATCGGATAAAGTACAAAGTTTCTTTGACAAAGAATTGACAATATCGTATTCGCATATTATTGATTCGGAGGAAAGAAAAGCTTCGCTTATAAAGGAAGCTTCGGAACTGCTTGTGAAATTTTATAACTCAAAGGAATTTGAGGACCTAAAAAGATTCCACGATTTCAAAAATGAGTTTGAGGTATACATCCGGGAAAACGATCATTTTTTATACGGAATAGTTGACAAACTTATTAAAGAAGAAAATAAATTCATTATTATCGATTATAAAACAGACAATATTAAACAAAGTGAAATAATTGAGAGAGCAAATCTCTATATGAATCAACTAAAATTTTATATTTATATTATAAGTAAATTGTATAAAAACATTAGTGAATTTGAAGCCCGCATAATATTTTTGAAATACCCCGATAATCCATTTATGATTAATTATTTAAAAGAGGATTTGACGGCAATAGATCAGGAGATTAATTCAATAATTAAAGGTATCTTGGCAGAGGATTTTTCAAAGAATATATCCCATTGTATGCGATGCAATTTTTCCATAAATACAAAATGTATCATTTAACTTAAATATAAATGCAGATAAAAGTAAAAAAAATAAGACAGCTTGATATAATCGAAAAAGAACTCGATTCAATCAATTCCGGAGTAGTGGCTCTACCATTGGAAGAAGATTTTGCACAAATAGCATCAAATTTTGTTTATCACGATAAAAACATCTATCTATTTATCCAGGACAAAGAGTTATATGAAGATCTGAAGTTTGGTTCCTCTGCAAAGTTTACCGCGATTAAGGATTCCTCTTTCGATAAGAAAACAAAAGGAGAAAACTTTTACAGATTGCTTTATATTTCAGTGAATGGCATTTTAAAAAATGTGGATGAAAAGAAAATCAGAGATAATATTAAACAGAGTTTTGTTCAGAAATATTCCGGTCAGTTAATTGAGTCAGAGGGTAAATCAAAATCATTTTCCAAGCTCGTAATTATCGATTCTGAAGAATTGATTGCAACGGAGGAAACCGGAACGTAAGTTTTTTATTTCTTTATCGACCTGCTAAAGTTCACTAAAGGAGCAACTAATTGCTTAATTATGTTTGGCTGTCTTTAATAATATTGGGGGTAGGAACTGCTCTCTTCATAGATCTTTCTGATATTTCTACAGACAAATATCACAACGGTGAAAAAATAAAAATCTCAGTTGAGTTTTCTAAAGATTTTAATCCGGATAGCACAGCGGTTTTTAAATCTGCAATGTTGATTGTTCATGCAAAAAATTTCAATTCTGTTTATAAAACCAATTTAACCGAGGATATTCATTTACCGGTGTCATTTTCTTTCAATGCAACGGATAACTCATCTCTTGTTACAGTAACAGTTAATGATCAATCACCAGAAATCTGGAGGGAGATTGCATCATCATCTGGAGACGAAAATAAATTTTCTGCTACAATGTCAAACATTAGTCTTGATGATCCGCTTCATATTAACGCGAGAATGATAATTGATGAAGTAAGTTTTGTGATGATGAAAAATGTAACAAACGATGTAATAGACAAAGCCGGTACGGCAGTCACAATTTCATTAGGATTGATTGGTATAATGGCTTTATGGCTGGGAGTAATGAAAGTAGCTGAAGATGCCGGATTGATTGCAAAACTTGCAAACCTTATAAAACCGATCACGAAAAAACTATTCCCTGAAATACCATCAGATCATCCGGCAATTGGTGCGATGATAATGAATATCTCCGCAAACATGCTAGGGCTCGGAAACGCTGCAACTCCCTTTGGATTAAAAGCTATGGAAGAATTAGACAAGCTGAATCCTGAAAAGGGTACTGCTACAAATGCGATGGTTACATTTCTAGCAATCAACACTGCAGGATTAACTTTAATTCCGGCTACTGCAATTGCGGTTAGAGCAGCGGCGGGAAGCACCGATCCTGCAATAATTATAGGACCATCGGTTTTTGGTGCATCGTGTGCTACACTAACAGGAATTATTGCCGCAAAATTGTTTGAAAAGTTCCCTATTCATAAAGGAGAATTTTCAAACTGGTTTAAGGAAAACTGGAAATTGCCTGTTGCCATCTTAAGTTTGATATTACTTTTTCTTGTTGTAACTGTCTCTGGATTATTGAGCGTACTTGGTTCTCTTTTTTTATTCGTCAATCCAAATGTGCTAAAAAACATTGTGCAAATTGCATCTAATGTAGCAATCCCGGTTTTGATCTTTGCTTTCATTGGTTATGGTGCGATTAAAAAAGTTAAGGTTTACGAACAATTTGTTGAAGGAGCAAAAGAGGGTTTTAATATTGCAGTAAGGATTATTCCTTACCTGGTTGCTATGTTGGTTGCCATAGGAATCTTTCGTTCTGGTGGCGCATTAAAATACTTGCTGGAACCTGTGATGAGATTTGTGACCGATCCGATTGGAATGCCGCCGGAAGCCTTGCCTATGGCTTTAATCCGACCATTATCAGGAAGCGGTTCACTCGGTGTTATGGCTGAAATTATGTCTGTTCATGGGCCCGACTCATTTATTGGAATTCTGGTTTCAACATTTTTTGGAAGTACTGAAACAACCTTTTATGTTCTTGCTGTTTATTTTGGTGCTGTTAGCATTCGTAAAACGAGGCATGCCGTACCGGTTGGATTATTAGCTGACGTAGCTGGAATTCTTGGTGCTCTATTCATAGTTAAGTTAATGTTTGGTTAAAAAATTTTGACGATGAAGATATATCTTACAGGAAAACTTCCTTCTATTGCATTTGAATTACTTGACAGAAGTAAGCTCGATTATGATTATCACAAAAAAGATACTCCAATACCAAGAAAAAAATTGTTGAAAGAAGTTCATAATTGTGATGGTCTTGTTTGCATTTTAACTGAAAAAATCGATAAGGAAGTAATAGATTCTATGGATAGATGTAAAATCATTGCTAACTATGCCGTCGGTTATGATAATATTGATGTGAAATATGCAAAAAAGAAAAAGATAATAGTAACTAACACGCCGGACGTTCTCACAGATTCTACCGCCGATTTAGCAATTTCTTTACTTTTAGTTACTGCAAGAAGTCTTATTGAAGGAAGTGAATATCTCCGGGCAAGAGAGTTTAAAACCTGGAAACCCGAACTCTTTCTTGGGATGGAACTCAAAAATAAAACTTTAGGAATAATCGGGGCAGGAAGAATAGGAACAGCAGTGGGAATGAGAGCGAAAGCTTTCGGAACAAAAATAATTTATCATTCCAATCATCGAAATAATAAACTTGAGAAAAAGACCGGGGCTGAGAAGGTATCGATACAAAATCTTCTTTCTAACTCTGATATAATTTCTGTTCATCTGCCACTGAATAAAAACACATACCATTACATTGATGATCGTAAGATGAAACTGATGAGGCGTAATCCGATTCTTATTAATACTTCAAGGGGAGATTTGATAGATGAAAAGTCATTAATCAAATATTTGAAGAAAAATAAATTCAGGGCAGTTGGATTGGATGTATTTAAAAATGAGCCTCATGTAAATCCTGAATTACTCAAGTTTAAAAATGTATTTATCCTTCCTCACCTTGGTAGTGCAACCAGCGAGGCGCGAAATGGCATGGCAGAACTTGCAGTCAAGAATGTAATAAATGTTTTAAAGGGAAAACCACCGCTTACACCTGTAGTCTAAATTTAGCTGATTGAATATCTATACCGGATTAGGTAGTTTTAAAAACAAAAATAAAAAGATAAATGAGAATAGGTATACCAAAAGAAACTCTTTGGGAAGAAAAAAGAGTTGCGCTTGCGCCAGCAGGTGTAGATGCCCTGATAAAAGCCGGTCATACTGTTTATATTGAAAGTGGAGCAGGAGAAGATTGCCATTTTACAAATGAAGAGTATAGCGAAATTGGTGCAAAGATTGTTTACAGTGCTGAAGAAGCATTTAAACGTGCTGAGTTAATTGCCAAAGTAGCTACAATTACTGATGACGAATCAGAAATGCTGCAGGATAATCAGATACTTTTTTCATTCTTACATCTTTCTGTTGGAAAGAAAAAAGTAATTGAAAATTTGTTGAAAAAGAAGATCACAGCTGTGGGTTTGGAATTAATCGAAGAAAATTCCGAATTGCCTGTTTTACACTCGATGAGTGAAATCGCCGGACAGCTAGCAATACAGGTTGCGGGAAAATATCTTGAAAGCAATAGTAGAGTAGGAAGAGGAATTCTCCTCGGTGGAATCACGGGTGTAGCACCAGCGGCAGTAGTTATCATCGGTGCAGGTGTTGTAGGAATATCTGCTGCAAGAGCAGCAATTGGAAGAGGCGCACAGGTTATTATCATAGATAAAGATTTAAAGCGGTTGAGAAATGTTGATACAATATTTAATAAAAAAGTTACAACAGTTGCTGCTAATCCATATACTATTTCCCGCGGAGTAAAATTTGCTGATGTACTAATTGGTGCAGTTTTAATTAAAGGTGAAAAAGCTCCTCACATCGTCAGCGAAGAGATGGTAAAACAAATGAAAAAAGGAGCAGTAATTATTGATGTCTCTATTGATCAGGGTGGTTGTATTGAGACAAGTAGAATCACAACATTATCTGATCCGGTTTATACATTGCATGATGTTATTCATTATTGTGTACCTAATATGCCGGCTATTGTCGCCAGAACAGCAAGCTACGGATTAAATAATGCTTCAATCGGTTACATTATAAATATTGCCAACAACGGTTTGGCAAGCACATTGATGATCAATGAAGGACTGGCAAAAGGTGTTTGTACTTACAGGGGAGCTTGCAGTAACGAATTGCTTGCTGAATCTTTTAATCTTGAGTATAAACCATTCAGGGTATTTCCAACAAATTAATTAATGGATTTAATAATCAGATAGCTGTGATTTAAGTAAATGGAAATTTTTGACGACATAAAATTAAAAGCGATGCCCGGTAATATTCTGAATATCTATAACAAAAAATTAGTTTCGGCAGGAGAAGCTGTTAAGTATATAAAATCTGGGGATAATGTTGTAATTCAACCAGGCTGTGCAGCACCAATGAACCTTATAAAAGCAATGGTTGATAGGAAAGATGAACTGGAGGATGTAAATATATATCATATACTGGTTGTTGGTGATTTGCCGTATTTAAAGCAGGGGATGGAAAAACATTTCAAGCATAAAGCTTTTTTCATAGGAGCAAATGCCAGAGAAGCTGTAAATGATGGTCGCGCAGAGTTCATTCCGATATTTTTATCGGAAGTGCCATTGTTATTTAAAGACGGACACATCAAAACGGATATTGCTCTTATACATCTATCCCCACCCGATGAACATGGTTTTTGCAGCTACGGTGTTGATGTAGGAACGATAAAAACACCTGCTGAGAATGCTAGGATTATTATAGCACAGATAAACAAAGAAATGCCGAGAACCCTTGGTGATAGTTTCATTCACATAAACAAAATAAATTTCATAGTTGAACACGATGAACCGATAAAAGAATTACCACAAATAGATCCTAAGACAAGTAAAGAAGTTTTAGAAATTTATGATAGAATTGGATTGAACATTGCGGATTTGATTGAAGATGGTTCTACTTTACAGATGGGGATTGGCGCTATTCCCGACGCGGTTATGAAATATCTATCGGGTAAAAAAGATTTGGGTATTCATACAGAAATGTTTTCTGATGGAATTATCGATCTGGTAGAGCAGGGAATTATAAACGGTGAGAAAAAAACATTACACCCGGGAAAAATCATTGCAGGATTTGTACTTGGAACAAAAAGAGTTTATGATTTTATCGATAACAATCCTATAATAGAATTTCATCCGCAGGAATATGTGAATGATCCTTTTATTATTTCAAAAAACAAAAAGATGGTTGCAATAAATTCTGCAATTGAAGTTGATCTCACAGGTCAGGTTTGTGCAGATTCGATGGGAACAAAATTGTATAGCGGCATTGGCGGTCAGGTTGATTTTATAAGAGGTGCAATTCATTCGGAAGGCGGTAAAGGAATAATTGCCTTGCCTTCTGTTACAAAAGATGGAAATATTTCGCGTATTGTATCGAAGTTAAAAAGTGGAGCAGGCGTTGTTACTTCCCGCGGCGATGTGGATTATGTGATCACAGAGTATGGAGTTGCACAACTATTTGGAAAAAGTATACAGGAAAGAGCAAAAGAATTGATTAATATAGCACATCCCAAATTCAGGGATGAATTAACAAATTTCGCAAAAGAAACTTACAGAATATAATATGGTTGCAGTAATTGGGGATATCCATGGATGTTACAATACCCTTGTTAAAACCTACGATGAAGTAAAAGCTAAGTATCCGGATATTGAAATTTTTTCAGTTGGTGATCTTGTCGATCGCGGTAAGTTCAGTTTTGAGGTTATGGAATTCATAAAATCAAAAAAGATAAAGTTCACAGCTGGCAATCACGATTTAATGTTTTACTTTTTTATCACACAGCCTACCAATGCAATTGGCAAATCCTGGATTTATAACGGATCTGAATCGACGATGGAATCTTATAGCAACCATATGTCAAAAATGAGAGAACACCTGGCATTTATTAAGAAAGCCCCCTTATTTTTTAATCTGGATGATTGCTTCATATCACATGCAGGAATTTCCAGTTTTTTAAAAAGATCCATTAAGAAAAATATTCTGGATAATCCTGAAGAATTAGAAGAACTATTGCATGATGATTTAAATAGCTTACACAGTGTAATCTGGTCACGTGATGTACTAATGAATATTGGTAAACTTCAGATAGTCGGACACACGCGGTTTGATGATGTTTACCATGATGCATCTGCTGACGCACTTTATATTGATACCTCGGCTTGCGGCGGCAATAAGCTTACAGCAGTGATAATCGATAAGAATAAATTGATCGATAAAATTTCTGTTGATACAGAATTGATTGATATTGAATGAAATATTGTCCCTTTATTGTTTAATAAGGATAAAAAACAAAAAATAATAACGACAGGCTTCCTAACACCCACATTCCTATACTTATTTCCTCAAACCTCCCAGTGAAGCTTTTAATAATTATATAAGTTGCAAATCCTGCTGTCAAACCTATTCCGAGATTGAATGAAAAACTCATAAGTGCAATCATCACAAAAACCGGAATTACCTCAGTCAGGTCATTGAAGTTAAGATTTTTAATCGGCGAGATCATTAACATTCCAACTATCATTAATGCGGGTCCGTAAGCTGAAGGGGGAACAATAGAAAAAAGAGGA
>JAJDNK010000218.1 GCA_022340715.1 bacterium BMS3Abin03
ATTTTTATACAACGCCAGGGAATTGCAGAACCTGAGGATTGGAAGGATTTGCCTGACAGTGAGAAAAAGTATATTCCTTTCTTTCCCAACTTCACAATGCGGGAATTATTAATATGGCTTATTGTTATAAACATTTTAGCAATACTTGCTGTCTTCTTCCCCTGGGAACTCGGTACAAAAGCCGATCCTTTTGCTTCAGCACCAGTAGGGATAAAACCTGAATGGTACTTTATGTTTATGTTTCAATCATTAAAATTTCTTCCGGGAGAAATTTTATTCTTTACCGGTGAGTTTGTTGGAATTGCTGCATTTGGAATTGCCGGTATTCTCTGGTTTTTAGTTCCATTCTGGGATAGAAGAACACCTAAAGGAAAAAGAAACACTATTATTAATTATGTTGGAATCTTCGTAGTGATTTTTATAATAGTGTTAACCATACTCGGATTTATTTTGGATTAGGAGGAAAAAATGCAAAAAACATTATTAAATATTTTCATCATTATCCTCCTATCAACTTTATCTTCATTGTTACCTGCTCAAACAGTAGCAGAGGATGAATGCATGAATTGCCACCAGGTACTGGATGATGAATTGCTTGTTCCAGCTCAGAAATATGTAACGGATGTTCATTATAGCAAACACATTCCATGTTCAGGTTGCCATGGTGGAGATTCCAAAAGTGATGATATGGACATTGCTATGAGTAAAGAAAAAGGTTTTATTGGGGTACCTGATAGAAGTGTTCGATATGAAGTCTGTATTAAATGTCATGCAAATGAGGAAACGATGAAAAAATACGATTCCAATTTGCCTGTTAACCAGTTTGAAAATTTAAAAAACTCAATTCACTTTCAACCGACTTATAATAATGTTGGTCCAATTGCTGATTGTGTAACATGTCATAGTGTTCATGATATTAAACAAGTCGATAATCCGAAGTCTACAGTGTATCCAACTAAAATAGTTTCTCTTTGCGGAAGTTGTCATAGCAACGCAAACTTCATGAAAAACTATAATCCTGCGCTTCCTGTTGATCAGGTAGTAAAATATAAAACAAGTATTCATGGCAAAATGAATCTTAAGGGAGACCCAAATGTTGCTGAATGTGCAAGTTGTCATGGTTCCCATGATATTTTCGCTGTAAAAGATTCAAGATCACACGTATATAAAACCAATATTCCGGAAGTTTGTTCTAAGTGTCATAGTGATTCCAAATTAATGACTAAGTACAATCTTCCTTCTGATCAGTATAGTTCCTATGTTAAAAGTGTTCATGGTGTTGCGTTACTAGAAAAGGGTGATTTAAGTTCACCTTCCTGCAACGATTGCCACGGAAATCACGGTGCCATACCGCCGGGAGTTGAATCTATTTCTAAAGTTTGTGGCAACTGTCATGTTCTGAATATGGAATTATTCGAACAAAGCCCTCATAAAAAAGCATTTGATGAAAACGATTTTCCTGAGTGTGAGACCTGTCATGATAATCATGATGTAGTACATCCTACAGATGCAATGGTTGGAGTTCAGGAAAGTTCAGTTTGCACGGATTGTCACAGTAGTGATGATAAGGGATATGTAGTAGCAAGTAATATAAAAGAGTTATTGGATAGTCTGACCACCGAGGATAAGGAAACCAAAAAAATATTAGAGGAAGCAACTCAAAAAGGTATGGATGTTTCTGATGCAGAATTTTCGTTAAAAGATGTTAGGCAGATTCTCATTCAATCAAGAACTTCCATACATGCTTTTAATATGAAAAAATTCAAGGATGCAATTACACCTGGATTTAAAATAATCAGTAAATCTAAAAAAGCCGGAGTTGATGCAATCGACGATTATTATTTCAGGAGAGAAGGTTTAGGTATAGCAACATTAATAGTGACCGTTCTGGTAATCGGATTATATTTTAAAATCAGGAAAATGGAAAAAAAGAAAAATCGTAAAACTTAGTTTTTAAAAATCATTAGAAGTTCTTATAAAATCAGGATTAAGGCATATGGAATCCAGCAATGATAATTCAGCTTTACAGGAAATCCTTGAGCACTTAAAAAAGCTCGATGGAAGGATATCAAAGATCGAATCAAGACTTAGCAGAGAAGAATTCGATCATGAAACCGAAGAAATAATCGAGGAGGCGGAAAAGATTGATAGTTCTGAAAGAGAAGAAGAACTGGAATTTCAGATTGGTCAGTTTTGGGCTGCCAAGGTCGGAATCTGGGTTTTAATAATAGGATTTGCATCATTATTAACATTACCTTTTGAAGATTTGCCAACAGGCTTGCCAGCTATAGCTGGTTTTGTTCTCTCATTTATAATGCTCGGTTTGAGCAGGTTTAAAAAAGAAACTTTTGAACATTTATCAGGTTACTTAGTTGGTGGAGGATTAGTTGTTCTATTCATTGCCGTTATGCGTTTACACTATTTTGGTATAGAAAAGTCTATTGGCAGCCTTCCTATTGTTATAGCTTTACTCCTAATTGTAACGGTGTTAACAATCACAATAGGCATCCGGAGAAATTCATTTAACATTGCTGGAGTAGGAATTACTTTAGGATATGCTATAGCAGTGTTAAGCGGATCTCCATACTTTATTTTTACAATTATCGCATTATCAGCATTAGTTTTAGTATATCTTAAACTAAAATATGAATGGAACTTTCTGCTTTTCTATGGAATGTTCCTGGCTTATTTAACTCATCTTATCTGGTTCATTAATAATCCTTTCATCGGGAACACAATTGAAACATTAAAAGAACCGGGGAGTAATTTTATTTTCCTGCTTCTTTATATTCTAATTTTTTCGTTAGCCAATCTGCTGGATAAAAAGGATAAAGAAGAAGATATTATTTCAAGTGGTATTACAATACTGAACTGTAGTGCCGGATTTGGTTTACTTTTTCTTGAATCAGTGATTACATCACCTGTGGCTTTTTCAGTTTATCATCTGATCGCTTCAGTAATATTGCTTGGTATAGCTATTGCATTTTGGACTAAACGTAAAAGTATGTATTCAACTTTCTTTTACGCAATGTTAGGATATTCTGCTTTGAGTATTGCTATCATCGGACAATTTGCGAAACCTGATTTTATTATCTGGCTTTGCTGGCAAAGTCTTTTAGTTGTTTCCACCGCAGTATGGTTCCGATCAAAATTTATTATCCTTGCAAACTTTGTGATCTTTCTTTTAATCTTCTTAGCGTATCTTCTTGTTGGTGAAACCGTTGGCAGCATCAGTATGAGCTTTGGTATTGTGGCTTTACTCAGCGCCCGCATCCTCAATTGGCAAAAAGACCGTCTTGAACTAAAAACCGAACAGATGCGGAATGCGTATTTGTTGTCAGCACTTCTTATTATTCCATATTCACTTTACGAAATGATACCAAGCGGTTTGGTAAGTTTATCGTGGATAGGAGCAGCAGTGGTTTATTACATACTTAGTTTATTGCTTCATAATAAGAAATACCGATGGATGGCTTTAGCAACATTTATGCTTACAGTCATTTATGTTTTTGTTTTGGGAGTAACCAGTGCAGAGACGAGTTTAAAGATTATTTCATTTTTAGTTTTGGGAGCTGTACTTATTATTGTTTCTTTGTTGTATTCAAGAAACAGGTTGAAGAACAAACAGAAAGCTGAAATTAAAAAAGAATAAATATCTCCTATCACCCGAGCAATACTTCTATTCTAAAGAAGTGTGAGGGTTAAAATTATTGTAGAACGATTCGCAGAATTGCTCAAACCCAGCCGGAAAAAGTTTGGAATTTGTTCAAAACATGCAAGCGAAACAGCGTTTCGCTTTACAATTTTCAAAAGATCCTTTTATATAGATAAAAAATTAGAACAATACATCAGGCATTAACTCCTTTTCTTTCTCCATTTCATCTTTCCTAAATCATTTCTAAAATAACTCCTGATTTTCCGGGAACTTTTTATTTTTCCTTCAGTTCAAGAACAAGAACTAATTTAAATAATAACGGAGAACTAAAATGAAAAAGTCTTTGACTCTCTGCTTAACAATTCTCATATCTCTTACCTTCTTGAGTAATAAATCATTTTCAAATTCAATGAACGAAAAAAATATTGTTCAACTTGCTATTCTGCTAGATACATCAAACAGTATGGATGGCTTGATTGATCAGACAAAAACACAACTCTGGAAAATCGTAAATGAAATGGCTCGCTCCAAAAGAAATTCAGAACCAATCAGTCTTTATGTTGCATTGTATGAATACGGGAATGATAATCTTTCGCCTGATGAAGGATTCGTTCGTTTGGTTGCACCTTTAACTAACGATCTTGATAAAATTTCAGAAGAACTTTTCAAGCTTAAAACTAATGGCGGGAGTGAATACTGCGGAACAGTTATAGCAGAGGCAATTAAAGATCTTAAATGGAATAACAACAATAATGATTTAAAAATTATTTTTATTGCAGGAAATGAACCTTTTACTCAGGGGAATATTGATTATCATAACTCATGCAAAGATGCAATCTCGAAAGGAATTATTATTAACACAATTTATTGCGGCAACTATGATGAAGGTGTTCAGACAAACTGGAAAGATGGCGCTGATCTTGCCGATGGGAAATATATAAATATAGATCAGAACCAGGAAATTGTGCATATAGATGCACCACAGGATGCTGAACTTATTAAACTGGGACAACAATTAAATGATACTTACATAGCATACGGTTACTTGGGTGATGAACTAAAAGCAAGACAGGAAGAACAGGATATGAATGCAGGCAGTGTAGCCCCGGAAGTTTTAGTTCAAAGAACGGTTACAAAATCAAGTTCACAATATAGAAATGAATCTTGGGATCTTGTAGATGCTGAAAAAGAGGGTAATGTAAAATTAGAAGAACTAAAAGATGATCAGCTTCCGGAAGAAATGAAAAATATGTCTGTAGAAGAACGGAAAGATTATGTTGAGAAAAAAGCAAAGGAACGAGAGAATATTCAGAAAAAAATTAGCAAGCTAAATGAAGAAAGAAGAAAATATATTTCCGATAAACTGGCTGAAGGAAATGAATATACTCTTGATGCCGCGATGTTAAAAATTATCAGGGAACAGGCTGAATCTAAAAACTATAAGTTTGAATGATCATTAAATCAATAATTTGCTTTCACGGTCTGACCGTGAAAGCAATAATATAGGGAATTGAAAATGAGAACCATTAAAATATTTAGCTGGCTTGGAATCTTTCTTCTCACAATTACACAATCAATTTTTGCTGATGGATTAATAATTGTTCCAAGACCTGAACCGTTACCGACTCCTTACCCACTCGAAGTTGTTTATCATCATGTTAATGTATCAATAAATGGTAATGCTGCAAAAACTTCGATTGATCAGGAATTTTACAATCCATCCAATTTCAGATTAGAAGGTTATTACATTTTTCCAATTCCGAAAGGTGCAGTAATTAACAATTTCAGTATGGTAATAAACGGCAAGGAAATGCAGGCTGAATTGCTCGATGCAACGAAAGCCAGAAAAATTTATGAAGATATTGTAAGGAAAATTAAAGATCCCGCTTTGCTTGAATACACGGAATCAGGTTTGTTCAGAGTTCGTATCTTCCCGATTGAACCAAGAAGCACAAAAAAAGTAAG
>JAJDNK010000099.1 GCA_022340715.1 bacterium BMS3Abin03
TTTGTTGAATTTTAGTGAAGGAATCCAAACGATCATTTTGCGCTGTTACAATGCTGGGAGTTGCGATGCATAACAACAGTAAAGTGATTAAATTTTTCATATTTCAACCCTGTTTATGTATTTTGAAAAGTATGCCGCAAACATAAATATGGACTAAAACTGAAAAAAATTTTGTGTGACGGGATGTAAAATTATGTTATGAAGTGCATTGGAAGTTCAGTTATGTGAGGTTATCCGTTCTCTGAATTCCTTTATTTTGTTCCTTGAAACCGGGATAACTTTATCAATGGATTTCAGATGTAGTTTCAATCCTTGCGAATCGCCCGTTATTTTTTCAACTTTTTGCAGGTTAACAAGATACGATCTGTGGGGTCTGTAAATTATTATTACTCCCTCCATTTTATCTTCAATATTTGTAATCGTTTCACGAACTGTTATTTTTTTAATGTCATTGTCAGCGTATATCACATTGATGTAATTGCCAAAAGCTTCGATGTAAATAAGATTTTCAGGTTCGATATTAACCTTCTTAAATCTATCGATTTCAAACTCCAACAGATTTGCGGCAAAACCTATGGTGCTTTGCTCGGTTGAAGTTTTAATTGAACTATTAATGTTGTTTGCAGTTTTAAGATGTTTTTTAAGAAGATAATATTGATTGACCAGGTTTATAATTATCCCCATTGGGAATCCGAATATGAGGTTAAGATATAACCACCATAAATAGTTTTCTAACGTAAAATTTCCATGAGCATCAAAGTGGTAAATGGCGTAGATATTAAATGCTAAAAACATAAATGTGGCGAAGCAGAAAAAAATAACTCCGTTCTAGGCCAAATTTCTTTTTAACGTCCAGTTAGATTCATTGAAATACTTTGGAAAAAAGTAAGGAATTACAACCGTGGTTAATAATCCCATAACTCCACCGGAAAAGCTAATAAAGGCGGAAGTCTGAATATAACCCGGATCGCCATCCAAGCCAAAAGGTTTGAAAAAAATTAAAAAAGTAAAGACAAATAAACCAATAGGGAGTATCTGCTTAATTCTTCTTGAAGGTTGATATGAGAAAGGATATGGCTGGTTTAGAAAATTCAGCATTTAAATTATTTATCATTATTTAATTAAGAGTATAACAAAAATAATTCATTTTGATAATAATTTGGTGAGGCTGTTATCTCTCAGAGAGTTGAAAAATCTTTTTATTGGCTTACAGCTAAATACTTCATTCGAAACAAAATGGTTCGTGACAACTGAGAATTCCAATGTTATGTCTTAAATATATTTATTGAGGAATGAAAATATCTTCAAACATAGTTTACTTCCCAAAATATTTTTTCAAATCTTGTAAGAAATCCGGCAGGTTTTAATACTATTATATTAAATTGCTCTGAAAAGGATCATAATTGTAAAAGGAAATGCCGGAAAGCGAACAAAAAGAGATATTCTACGATTGGCTTAAAAAATATAAGGGGCTGCTTTTTAAAGTTGTTCGTGCTTATGCTTTTAATTTACACGACCAAGAAGATTTGTTCCAGGAAATAACGCTCCAGATATGGAATTCAATTCCCAATTTTCGTGGTGACTCTGCTGCTTCAACTTGGGTTTATCGTGTTTCATTGTACTCTGCTATCTCTTGGTCAAAGAAAGAAAAGAAACATTCTACCGGCAAACAATCGCTGGATGGAGTTAGCCACATGCTGACGGAAATTTCAAGCTTTAAAGATGGACGTGTAGAATGGTTGTATAAACAAATAGCAAAATTAAATGAAATAGATCGTTCACTTACCCTTCTTTTACTGGACGGCTTTAGTTATAAAGAGATGTCGAATATACTCGGAATTTCGGAAAGCAACGTAGGAGTAAAGATTAATAGGATTAAAAAAGATCTTATACAAAAGTCGCAGGAGGATTTTAAAAATGGAGTTTGAAGATATGAAAAAAATATGGGATGAACAGAACAACGAAAACATTTATGCAATAAATGAATCGGAATTGCACCGCCGTGTTATTAGAAAGAAAAACAGGGTTAAACGTATGATAAATAAATTTGAGTTGACCCTCCTGGTTGCAATGATTTGCTGCGGATTAGTTACTACTATTATAGGAATTCTGCACAATCAATTGTATAAACTGCTTGATGCTTTAATTTTTTTCATGGTAGCAGGGTATATTTATAAAAGCAGGCGGGACAGGATAAAATATGAAGGTCAGTCGAATCTCTCACTATTGGACGACCTGGAACAGACAATACGAAGCCTTGATTATCATGCTAAACGTTACAAATATTTTTTACTGTGGTACATGCTGCCCATCTTTTTCACAATCTTAATAAATGCTACTTTTCATTACAGCAAACCATGGTGGTTGTGGGTTGCTTTTGTGGCTTTTTTTGGTTTTGCTTATTGGGCTGTAAAGAAAGAATTGCGCTGCAAAATCTTGCCTAAAAAAGAAGACTTATTACATTTACGCAGTTTACTTCTTAATGATGAATAAATTGTATATACGAATAATTTTATCATCTGCTGAACGCGTGATGAAGAATGGCTGAACGCTAACCAGATATAAAAAATCTATTGTAGCCAATAACCTAAACCGACACCAATAAATGTAGCAATCGCATAACCAAGAGTGCCGCATAAAATTGCAGGGATAACAAGCGAATCCCATTTTTTAGCGACAGCCATTGCGGCTGCGGTTGTTGGTCCACCCATATTTGCATTGGAAGCAATTACAATTTCGGAAATGTCGAGCTTAAATATTTTTCCTGCGATCAAAATGAAAATAAGATGAACGAGTAAAATTATTGCTGCAAATAAAAATAGTATCGGTCCTACCGAAACTACTATTGGAATATTTGCACTTGCACCGATTGCTGCAAAAAATATCTGCATTAAAAATGTTCCAATTTTATCTGCACCGTTTATCGAGCCGATTTGTTTTGGGAATAACGTTGCAATCAAAACTATAATTGCTGTTATGATAAGGATACCCGAACCGTTAATATTAATTAAATCTGAGATAAAAAATCCCACTGCACAAATTGAAAATGAAATTGCTAATGCTTTTGAAATATCGATCAGTTCAACAGAACTATTTTCTTTATCCGATTTGGTTTCCGAAATATCGTTTAAAACTCTTTTCTGTTCAGGTATAAATCTTTGAATCAGCTTGATTGAAGGGATTGCGAAAAGAAGAATAAAATAGAACGTCATTACAAGATTATCTGCTGCAACACCTGCTGTTAACAAGTCTCCTGCATTTAACTGAAGTGCTGCTGCTGAAGCGACATAATTCATAGAACCGCCGATATACGTTGAACAGAAAATTCCTGCAAGCTTAAATCCTTCCGGTCCAAGCGGAATAGTTGTAAAAGAAACCAGCGTTCCTATTATTGTTCCTATCGCACCAAATACAAATGCTATTAAAGTCGGTCCGGCTTCTTTAATAATTTTTCTCAGGTTAGCTTTGAACAATAAAAGTGGAATTGCTAAAGGGACTAAATATGACCAAACAATATCGTAAGACGGAGCATCTGTGGGAATAATAGATAGGTTTGATAAAACAAATGTGAAAAGTATAGTAACTACCACGCCTGAAAGTTTTGATCCGATCTTAGTCTTTTCTGCCCATACACCAAAGGCTCCGCCGATGACTAAAATTGCCCAAAGTAACCAGTGTTGTTCAGGACTTATCAATGGAGATGAAAAAAGCATAATCGATAATAATTATTTTGAAAACGGATTATTTGAAAAAAGATCGACAAAACTTTTGATGATTAACAGCGGTTACCAGCTTGTTAACATAATTGTTTTTACAATCGTTCTGATTTTGTGGAGATAGATTTTTTAAGATGAATTTGTCATCCCTTTGAATAAATATTAATGGGGATGACAACTCATTTTTTCTTATTTCCAATCGCCAAGTGCTTTCCTGGTATCTATTATTTTCCCGATATGGTAAGCATTATGTTCAATGAGAATTAAAAATTCTCTTAAGTAAGTATGAGCTTTTGTGTGAGGGATAATTTTAAGAAGATCGATTGCCGGATTTTCAACAAGCGCAATTACATCATCGAAATCTTTCAAAAAACCAGAGTGAGTTTTTTCCCAAAATTCATCTGTAACATTAGTAGATGGATCAGCCCAGTAATTATCCGGCCATTTGGGGGATTCCCAATTCGGATCGACCATGTATTTATAAATATCTTCCTGTGTAATTCGTAAATGCTCAAGCTCTTCCCAGATTGAATGATTGTTGTCGTTTTGTCTTTTGCTCCTGATTTTCGGATCGACGTTTTCTATGGCTTTTTCAATCGGGACAAATGCTTGTCCGCCACGCAAAGAATTTACAATATGTTTTTTCAGATCGTTCATAGGTTAAATCCTTTTTAATTTTTCTGTTTGGAAGCTAATGAATAATTAATTCTTTATCAGTGTAATCTCTATTGAATTTAGTAACTTTTTTATGTCGTTCCTTACGGAATTTTATACAATTTATTATTTTTCAATTACCGCGTTTGCTGTAAGTGAAATAATCTTCTTAAATCAATCCAATACTTCTCAAAAGAATTATAGCTGACGAAATAGTAATTATAGAACCGATTGTGCTGATAACAACTATGTTTCCGGCAAGCTTGCTGTTACATCCCATTGCTTCTGCCATTATAAAACTCACTACCGCAGTTGGACAAGAAAACAGTATAAATAAAATTCCAAGATCGGTATTCCTGAATCCGGCCTCGTAAGCACCGAATGTAAGTACAAGTGGAATCAGGATTATCTTAATGGCTGAAGAAATAAATGCCAGACCTGATGCTTTTTTTAGATTTGTTAAATTCATCGACCCGCCGATGCCAATAAGTGCAAGTGGAAGAGCAACATCTGAAATTAACTCTCCTGATGAAACAAGTATAGAAGGCAGAGTTATCTTAAAATATGAAAACGGAAGAGCAACAACCACAGCAAGTATTAAAGGATTTGTTATAATTTCTTTTACTGTTCCTTTCAGGTTGAGGTCCCTCTCTTTGCGCATAGGTACCGTCAAAATCACTACTGCCAGTATATTATACAATGGGAGAATAAAAGCTAGAAGCAGTGAAGCCTTACCTAATCCTGCGCTCCCAAATAAATTTGAAATAATGGCTAAGCCGACAATTGCGAAATTACTGCGGTATGCACCCTGAACAAAAACACTTAAATCCCTGCCTTCTTTTATAAAAGGAATTGAAATTATCCAGATCAGGAAGAACATAAATAATGTTCCGGCGTAAACATAAATTATTTGTCCCACGTCGATTACAGCGCTGAAATCGATATCGTAAAGTTCCATGAAAATAAGAGCAGGAAGGCAAACATTAAAAATAAACTTGGATGTGACGGTTACAAAAGTTTCGTTTATAATTTTTGATTTTCTGATAAAAAATCCGAGGGCGATAATTAAAAATACAGGTGCAACAATATCAGCAGTGAAGAGCAGGTTATCAATCAATTAATTTCATCTCCGTGTTTTCCTATTATTTCTGCAAACCTTGAGGGAACTGAAACGACTTTCTTTTTCTCGTAATCGAAGAATACGATTCCAGTTTTTACAATAGCAACTTCGTTTTGGTTTTTCTTATTTGAAATCCGGTAGACAAAATCGCATCCTATTTTTGTTACATCCGTGATAGTAACTTCAACTAAAAGAACGTCCCCATAAAATCCTTCTGATTTATATTGAACTGTTGCATCTACCATAATTATTCCTGAACCATCAATATCTAATTCAGAAAATCCAAATTGATTTAATAATTGAATGCGTGCTTCCTGGCAAATTGAAAGCACTGAATCGTTGCCGAGATGACCACCGTAATTAATATCGGAAATTCTAATCGGGATTTCGGTTCTAAACTGAAATTTTTCGGGAATGTCTATTTTTACTCTCGCCATAAATTACCGGGAATTGACTTCATATTTGTTATTAATGTGGGTACAAACTAAATTTTCTCCGTTTCAGAATCAATTTTTTCATTGTTATTCGTGAAAGAGAATACTATTTAATCACTCGAATTTTGAAATTGTTAAAACACAATTATTTTGAACAGTGCAAAATAAACTAATAGAAAACGATTAAGATTGAAAAGAAGAAAATTTATAAGGAATATTTCACTACTCTCTGCAGCGGGATTGTTTTTAACAGATAAAGTTTTTGCAAAAGAGGCTCCGCTTCCCGTTAATTTTAAACCAAATCCCTCTGAATGGAAAAATGATGAAATAAATATTGCATGGGTTGGTCATGCAACTGTGCTGATAAATTTTTACGGAACGATAATTTTAACCGATCCCGTTCTTTATCAGAATATTGGTTTATACTTTTGGGGATTAACATTTGGACCCAGCCGCTTAACCGAGCCTGCGCTAGAATTACAAGAAATTCCCAAACCCGATATTCTGCTTCTTTCTCATGCGCACATGGATCATATGGATTATAAAACCCTGAGCAGAATTACTTCCGAATATCCGGGTCAGATCGATTGCATTACTGCTCAGAACACAAAAGATGTGATTGAAGATTTAAACTGGAAAACGCTTCAGGAAATTGATTGGGAAGAGGCAACATCTTTGCACGGAATAAAATTAAAAGCATACCAGGTTAAACATTTCGGGTGGCGTTTCCCTTGGGAAGAAGATCGTTCAAAAGGATTTATGAAATTCGGAAGAAGCTATAATTCTATATTGATGGAAAAGAATGGCAAAAAAATTTTATTTGGCGGCGATACGGCTTATCATCAAATGTTTAAAAAATTAAAAGATGAAAATGTAGATATAGCTATTATGCCGATTGGCGCTTACCGCCCATGGAAATGGAATCATTGCAATCCTGAAGAAGCATTGATTATGGCGTGCAATCACATCAGGGCAAAATATTTTATTCCGATTCATACAAAAACATTCAGGCAGGGAATCGAGCCGGTAGAAGAGCCGTTAAAGTGGTTAGCAGAATCAGAAAAGAATTATGAGATTGAAATAGGTATAAAAGATATCGGTGGGACTTTCACCCTGAAAAGTTAAATCGGCATTGGCATCATAGATCAAAACTTGTTCGTTTCTATACTATACAACATTGTTTTTTCTCTTTTCCCTGTTAATACAATTTCTCCAATCGTTTCTTTATTAAAACCATTTAAATTTTCAGGTAAAATTTTCTCAAGATCTTCGGAGATCAGCATTCTTTTTTTCATTGGAGTACATTGTTTCTCAATTCTGGCTGTAACATTCAGAACATCTCCGTGATAAGCAATCTCGCGTTTAATCTCACCAATTTCTGCAACAGTAACTTCACCGGCGTCTAATCCACATTTAAAGAAAGGAGATGTCTTAAAATTTTTCTGATAGAACTCGTCACGTGAAACAAGCTTATCTGCAAATTCGAAATATGTTTTTATGCAGTTCAGATTTGTTAAACCATCTTTTATCTCCCAGCTTAACACAACTTCATCACCAACATACTGGTAAACCGAGGCTTTGTATTTTATCAGCACATCGGTAAGATCATAGAAGCAGTTTTGCATAAGCTGGCTGTATTTATTGTGTCCGAGCTTTTCGGCTATTCCCGTTGAGCCGCGCAAATCCATAAACATAAAAATTCTATTTTCATCTTTTGGTGAGTGATACCTTCCCGTCATCATCTTCAGCAAATTTCCAGGTCCGAATTTCTTGTTTATTTCGTGAAAGAAATTCATAAGTAATATTGAAAGGATAAGAAATGTGACCAGGGAAATCACATTTGATGGGGTGAGGTATATTAAAAATTCGTCCCATTGTTCAGATGTAAATAATCCGAATATTTGGTAAACAGCATAAACTAATAACGTT
>JAJDNK010000114.1 GCA_022340715.1 bacterium BMS3Abin03
AAGATGACTAAAACGACTAATAAAGTTTTTTTTATCTCCATCAGATAATCCTACACGTGAACGTGTATCTGCAAATGCAATTAAACCACTCTTAATGATATCATCCCAGTTAGCGAAATCAATAGTTAAATTGCGTTGTGCAATTCGAATATCTCTTCTTACATTTTTTGACAGATTATTTACATCATATTTATTCTGATAACAATTGTATAAAGTTGAATTCGCGGATATTGTATTCTCAGGTTTAATTGTATAACCAATAATTAAAGATTTGGATTCTTTAAATACTCTCTTTATTTCTTCTTTTGAAGGTTTACTTGTATCGAATTCAGGAAAACGAACGAGGGACATTTTTTCATGTTTTATCCAGAAGTAATTTCCGTCACCGTGGAAAGTATTAGAGCCTGATTTCGAAGCTGATGAAAAGTATTCATTTAAAGTTGTTTCAATCATTTGGTAATTCCGGCATCTAAATAAAACCTACAAAGATTGTAATGATGAATTTGTATTGATAAATTTATTTAGAAGAAATTAACTAATATCATGCAAGTTAGATACGTAAATATAAAAGATATTGAATCTATTTCCAGACTCTATAAAATTGCATTTGACAGATCTTATTTATCAGTTCATTATTCAATTGAACTTCTTAATAAATATTTTGAATTGCTTATACATCATAATAAATATTGTTATGTGGCTGAATTTGAAGGACGAACGACAGGATTTTTGATAGGTGGATTTAAAACCCATGAAGCTGTAAATGAATTTTTAGATAAGCACAGAAAGAAAGTGTTTTTTTATGCTTTATTAAGTCCTAGGATTCTTCTTACCAGACTCAGCAAGCTCTTATGCAGCCTTTTGAAAAAGAGTCCTGTTTCAAAGGAAAGCCTTAGATTGTTCATAATCGCTGTACATCCGGATTTTATGAATAAAGGATTAGGTAAACAGTTAGTACTCAGATTTGAAGATGATATTAAAAATGATGGTTTTAACAGTTATGGATTGTTTGTCCGTGCAGACAATTTGAATGCTTTGGAATTTTATAATAAAAGAGGATTTATTTGTGAATTCAAAAGTTATAATCAATACAGCTATATAAAGTATATTCAAAATTAAATTTAGATTTTTACTTATTAACATAATTAAGAAATGATTACAGTAATTTGTCCTACATATAACGAAAGTAAATTCATAGAGCAAATAATTAATTTTTTTTTAAATGCAAAACCAGATGATAAAGAATTAATAATCGTAGATGGTGGTTCAACTGATGAAACCTGTGAAATAATCAATGGGTGGGCATCGAAACATAACAATATAAAATTGGTTGAGAATCCCGATAAGTACGTGCCCTTTGCTCTGAATAAAGCAATAAAAATGTCATCCGGCGATCCAATAGTACGCTTAGATGCTCACACAGAGTTTGCAGAAGACTATTTCGAAAAAATTATCGAAACTTTCAATATTACCGGTGCTGATGTGGTTGGAGGTCCTATGAGGGCAATAGGTAAATCGGATTTTCAAAAAGCAGTGGCACTTGTTACAGGCACAGTATTTGGTATCGGTGACAGTAAAATTCATCGGGAAAATTATTCCGGTGAATCCGATCACGTTTATTTAGGAGCGTGGCAAAGAAAATTATTCGATGAGATAGGTTTTTTTGATGAAAGACTTAAAAGGAATCAGGATGATGAATTTCATTATAGAGCCAGAAGTATGGGAAAGAAAGTATTTCTGAATCCTGATATCAAATCTTATTACTATCCAAGGAGTAACATTTTTAAATTGATCGGGCAGTACTTCCAATATGGTCTATTTAAACCTTTAGTGTTAAAAAAAATAAAATCTGAGATTAAAGTACGTCATATAATTCCAGCTGTGTTTTGTGTTTATTTACTAGGATTGCCCCTAACATATTTTAGTATTTTCTATTTGTTACCGTTATTTCTTTATACAGTGCTCAATTTATATTTTTCTCTACGATTTAGTCGTAATATTATAATTAATATTCTTTTACTAATCATTTACCCTTCGATTCATATTTCATATGGTTTAGGATTCATAGCCGGTATTCTAAAAAATTGAGCTGGAAAAATAGTATTGAGAAATTATTAAATGGAATCATCAATTTTGGTGGTGCTTACTTCTGTAAATTGGAATTTCTGTTCAATAAATTTATCTTTATAGATGTATAAAAACTAGTTATTTTAACCTTTATATAATTATTTAAGTAGAAAAAATTAACCAATGAAAAACGATTTCCTTCTTTTTCATAAGCCATTTATATCTGAAGACGAGGTAGATGAAATTGTTGATACAGTTCGATCTGGTTGGTTAAGTATGGGTCCGAAAACAATTCGTTTTGAAAATAAATATAGTGAATATATAGGTGTACAAAATTCAATAGCTGTTAGTTCCTGGACTGCAGCCGGTCATCTTACCTTGGAGGCATTTGGAATTAAAGCAGGAGATGAGGTTATTGTTCCTACTATGACTTTTCCGGCTACTGCGGAGATCGTTTGTTATTTCGGTGCAAAACCTGTTATAGTGGATGTTGAGAAAGATACTTTGAATATGTCACCGGAAATTATTGAAAAAGCGATTACTTCAAAAACTAAAGCAATTATACCTGTTCATTATGCTGGTCAACCTTGCGACTTAGATGAAATTCATGATCTGGCAAGGAAACATAATCTAAAAGTACTGGAAGATGCAGCACATGCATTACCTGCTACTTACAAAGGAGTAAAAATTGGTTCTCTATCCGATGTGACCTGTTTTAGTTTTTATGCTACAAAAACGCTCTCTACCGGAGAAGGTGGAATGATTTGTACCAATGATGAAGAGATCGCTGAGCGATGTAAAATTATGCGTCTTCATGGAATTAATAGAGATGCATGGAAAAGATATACGGACTCAGGTTCCTGGTATTATGAGGTAGTTGCACCAGGATACAAATATAATTTTACAGATTTACAGGCATCACTAGGTTTACCGCAATTGAAAAAAGTTGATACAATGTGGAAATCGAGACAAAATATTGCTGCAAAGTATACTGCTGTACTAAAAGATCTGGATACAATTGAACTTCATACTGTAAAACCCGATAGAGAGTCTTCCTGGCATTTGTTTCCAATTCGACTACATTTAAACAGATTAACAAAAAACCGGGCACAAATAATTAATGAATTAAAAGAAGAAAATATTGGTGTCGGTGTTCATTTTATGCCTGTTCACCAGCATTTATATTACAAAGAAACTTTTAATCTATCAAATAAAGATTATCCTGTAGCATCATCAGTTTTTCCAAGACTACTTTCATTACCGATTTATCCGGGAATGACAGATGAAAATGTCGATAGGGTAATTGATATAATAGTAGACACTTTAAATAAATTTAAGAAGTAAACACTTCTTATGTAATGGGTAAACCAGGCAGCTTCATCAAACGATTTACTGATATAATATTTAGCATCCTTATACTCATAATAACATTTCCCATTCTATTAATATCAGCACTGGCAATTAAGTTAGATTCCAAAGGTCCGGTTTTTTTTATTCAGGAACGTACCGGACTAAATGGTAAGCCATTCAGGATGTACAAATTAAGAGGTATGGTCGAAAATGCTTTAGAAATTGGACCACAACTGACACAGATGAATGATCCACGTATAACAAGAGTTGGAAAATTTCTCAGAAGAACAAGTATTGATGAAATACCCCAAGTATTTAATGTTCTAAAAGGGGATATGAGTCTGATAGGTCCTAGACCTGAAATAATTCCTATTACAACCACCTTTAACCAGGAACAGACTAAAGTTTTTAATTTCAAACCTGGTATAACAGGTTATTCCCAGGTTAACGGAAGACAGATGTTAACCCCGGATGAAAGAATTAAGATGGAAGTTAAATATTACAGCAAAGCAAGTTTTTGGAGCGATTTTGTAATAGCAATTTCCACTTTTAAAGTAGTTTTGAATAATAAGGGTAACATTTAAAAATCTCATGATGGGATTTAATAAATTTCAATTTGTTTAAAAGTTGAGCAGTGGTCAATTTTAATTGGTTTATTTTACCCTTGTCTGAATAGAAGCTGAATACTATGTTTCTTCCCAGAATTTTACCTTTATGTAACCTGATGCTGTTGAATAATAAATCACTCTTTTTTACAAGTTTTCTTTTATTCATTTTTACACCTCTGTTTTTTGCACAGAATTACAAAGTTATAGAATCCACTTCAAGTCATATAACCCTTGAATTGAATTTTACAAATTTCTATACTGTTAATGATACAACAATAAATGAGGTGAAGTATAGTTTTATTAAAGGCGGTCATAATTATTTCAGGAATCCTGGTGAACCGTGGTTGCCTGTAATGAATTTAAACATTGGAATCCCTTACAATGCTGAACCCAAGATCAGAATTCTACAGGATGATAAGATTTCTTTCAGCAATAAGTTTATTATGCCTTTTCCGGAGGCAGATACGGTTTTTGTAAAACCAGATGTGAGTAAAATAAACATAGGGATTTATTCAAAAAATAGTTTTTTCCCGCAAAACATTGTTGAAGCTAATTCCTCTTACATTTTTCGCTATGCAAGAATACTGCCTGTTAGTATTTCACCTTACAGGTATAATCCGGTAACAAGGCAGTTAACATTTAACAAAAAGATTTTAGTTAGAATTGATTTCAATGCCAAAGAGCAGGATTATAAAACTCTAATTAATGATCCGATGACGAATGATTACCTGGTGAATTCGGTTATTAATTATGACAATGCAAAGAACTGGGTAAGTAAATCAGTAAGAGTTGGCAATTTACCTCTTAATAATAGAGGCTACTGGTACAATCCTCAAAAAAATTACTACAAAATATATTTGAAAGACAAAGGTGTTTATAGAATTACTTATGAACAACTAATTTCTTCCGGCGCTCAGTTAGGGAGCAACACACCTGTAAATAAATTAGAGTTATTTAATGAGGGACAATCTGTCCCAATAGATGTATTTGATAATAATTCAGATCAAAAGTTTAATGAAGGAGATTATTTTCAGTTTGTTGGATATCCTCCTACACCTACCCCTTACTGTAAGATGAACATTTACAATGTAAGCAATGTATATTGGTTTTCATATGAAAGTGATTCAACAGGGGTACATTATAATATAACTCCGGGTACTATAGAAAATTATAACCGTAACTATAATTCGAATTTGCAGACAATCCATCTTGAAAAAGATTCCCTTTATGAGAGATTTGGTTACGCGGATAATGAAAAAAGAGATAACTGGTACTGGGATAAAGCTACTGCAAATGATGGACATGCTGTTTATGCTTTTCTACATAGTTTTTCAGAATTTCCGGATTTTGCCTCTGACTCAAATCTTGTAAGACTCAAAGTAAAAATGCATGGCTTGACTAATAGTCCTTGGTGCGATGCAGAGCATAAAGCCTATATATCTATTACAGATCAACCTATCGGTAACTTAATATGGGATGGTCAGAACGAGGCATTGTTTGATAAAAAATTTTATGTGTCGTCGGATAGTATTAAAATTTATCCCATAGGTAATAAAATCAAGGTTGAGGTTAGAGGAGATAATTGTGATCGGGTTCAGGATGATGAAATACGAATAAATTGGATAGAATTTGATTATTGGAGAGTTAATAGAGTACATGATAAATATTATAATTTTGTGAACTATGATAGTTCAGGTGTTAACCGCTATTTCTTGTGGCAATGGCAGGGAAGTGATGTGCGGATTTATATTCCTTCTAAAAATAAACTAATATATTTTCCCAGTACAGATGAGTATGTAACATTTATGGATACAATGAATTCTAAAACAGAATATTTTTGTACAGCAAATGAAAACTTCTCAAATGCGGATTCCATTATTTCTGATATTCCTTCAGATTTACGCAGTTTATCTAACGGCGCAGATTATTTAATCATAACACATTCCAATTTTCTTTCTGCTGCTCAGGAATTAAGTCAATTTAGAAAAGCAAATTTCCCAGATACATCAATAAAAAATGTGCGAATAAAGATTGTGGATATAAACCAGATTTATGATGAATTTTCATACGGTTTGCTAAATCCATTTGCTGTACACGATTTTGTAAAATTCGCATTTGATAATTGGCAAAGTCCAGCCCCTTCCTATGTAGTACTTTTTGGAGATATGAGTTATGACTACAGACATTTGCTCGTTTCCAGCAGGCCAAATTTTATACCGTCTATACCTTATTTTGCTGCCGGTTACGGGCAAGCTGCAAGCGATAATTTAATTGTTACAGTTTCTGGGGATGATATTGTCCCCGATATAGCAATCGGAAGGCTTTCTTGTGAAACTATTCAGGAAGCTAACATTTTAGTTAATAAACTGGAAAAATATCCTGAAGATCAGGCGAAAACATGGAAACAAAATATTATTTTACTGGCATCCGGTTTAGATGAAGATGATGAAAATGATAAAGGTTTTAATGATCAGAGCTTGTTTTTGGGAAACACTTACATTTCTCCATTCGGTTACACACCCACTTATGTTTTCAGATTTCCTACAAAAGAGGAACATTACCCATATTTTGGTGAGGGGCCACGAATGCGGGATGAAATTAACAAAGGTGCAACTCTTATTAATTACTACGGCCATGGCGGCGGACTTCAATGGGACCTTGTTTTCACCGATGATGATATTGACTTATTAGAAAATGTTGGGAGACTTCCTTTTGTAATAAGTGTTACTTGTTATACTGCTCATTTTGATAACCAAAGGATTTTTGGTGAACATTTCAATCTTAAACAAAATACAGGTAGCATAGGATTTTTTGGAAGTTCAGGCCTAACATATTGGGGAGTAGGCACGGCAATTAATAATTATATATTTGACGACATTTTTGTTAATAAGAATTTTATTGTTGGGAAGGTTATTTTATATGCAAAAAATCAAGTGCCAGCTATTGGGAGTTATGCTACTCAGTTAAATTTATTAACTTATCTGGGTGATCCTGTTCTTAAATTAGCAATTCCTGAACATCCTGATTTCACAATTTCTTCTGCTGATTTAACAATTGAACCCGAAAATCCAATTGTTAACGATACAACAATAGTAAGAGTAAAGTATTACAATAAGGGTCGTATTTTTCCTGAGGATTCTGTAATGATCGAATTATTTGCTTCCTCCTCGGACACAAATTATCAAATTGGTGCTGTAAAGCGACCGAGTTTTAAGGAGCAGGATTCAGTAAGTTTTGTTTGGGTACCCGTTAAGGGTAATCTTTTCCAGTTAACTGTTAAGATTAATGAAGGAGAAATCATTCCTGAAATCGATCATTCTGATAATGTTACTTCTGCTTATTTTGTTGTTTTTAATCTGAGTGAACCAAGTATTTTAAAACCGATTGATGGGTTTTCTACAAATGAATCGTCGGTGAAATTCCAATTTTCAAATATAGGATATTATACAGATAAAGAGCTGACATATTTTATAGAAATAGATACATCAACCAATTTTATTAATCCACTAATCAATTCACCTGGTCTTACATCTAGTGAACCTTTAATTCAATGGCAGTCTCGGAATTTGCCAGCCGGAATATATTTTTGGAGAGCAAGAATTAATGATGGTACCGAATATGGGAACTGGAGTGCTATAAGGAGTTTTACTACGCTGAGTACTGAAAAGCCAGGTTATTTTGCACATGGTAAAATTCTGAAAACTTTCAGCAGGTATAACGTAAATTACTCTGATTCATCAGAAAGCCTTCGTCTCAATACGGATCCACTTCCAGCAAAACCTTCCGTAAATACATTTGTAAGAGATATTGTGCCAATTACTCCACTTCCTGATAGTGTTAGATTTACAGCTATAACAACAGACGGCACTTATTTATATTATGGGGATATTTCCTGGTTAGAAAAAAATAGACACGGTGGTGACGGACTTTCAAGGATTTATAAAATTGGTACCGGATATAATGGTACAGTTGCAGGACAATATTACGGAACTTTTTCTAACTTTAATGATAAAATTTCTAATTCTATTGTTTATCACAGTGACGGTAATATTTATGTGCCGACAGAGAAAGCATTCCAAATAACTAGAATAAACATTACTTCAGAACAAATTGATACAGTTCAGGTTCCTCCTGGTTTGTTAAGATGGGATGATGCTTCAACAACGGATGGAGCAGTTTATTTAAATTCTGATGGCAAATATATGTATAATCTAACCTTTAGAGATCAAGAAGGAAACAATAAATATATTTTAAGGATTCTAGATCCAGCGAACGGATGGCAATTAGTCAAACCGGATATGGTTCTTTCAGGAAGTAGCTTTGATGCGCCAACAGGTTATTTCGTTTTTGGTAACTATATTTATCCAAGTGAATATCTATATGCCAATCATATGAGGAGATTACGAATAAATGACGGATATTTTGAAGAAGAGTGGTTAAGTTATGTACCTTTCCAGAGTTATTATGCCTGGTGTACAGATTGGGTAAATAACAGGATCTATGCTTCAGTTTATAGAGAGTCTGATTTTCCTTCAAAAATTTCAGAATTTGTTGGTAATTACATTGATGCAAATGGTACTATCGCAACAAATGCAGTTGGTCCGGTTGCAAATTGGAATGAGGTGAATTATGATTTATATAAACCAGGAACCACTGGAATTTATAAAGTCAATCTTTTCGGACTCAATAAATCGACACAAGAATGGGATACATTGGCAATTAAAATACCCACTACGTATTCTCTAGAAAATTTAAGTCCGCTTGAATATCCTAAATTAAGGTTAGGATTTTCTTTAACGGATTCAAGCTTAACATCTGTTCAACCTATGGAATTAAAAAGTGTGAATTTTAACTATCAGGAACTTCCAAATGCTTTTCTGAAAAAAGAAGATATGCTCTTTTCGCCTGATTCCATGTTACAAGGCATTCCAATAACAATGTCATTCAGGGCAAGAAATTACGGTGATTTTAAGATAGATAGTCTAAATTTAAAATTTTATTTAAATGGATTGGATTCCCTTATTTACTCAACAAATACGGCTCTTGATCCCGACTCAGTTTCCGGGGAAATTAACATACCGATATCAACAGATCATTTGATTTTTGATAATGAAATTAATGTTGTAGGAACCACCGATCAACCGGAATATTTTAAGTTTGATAATTTAACTTCTAATAAATTTTATGTTGCGCGGGATTCGGTTAAACCTGAATTTTCTATTACATTCGATGGCAAGGAGATACTGAATGGTGATATAATTTCTGCAAACCCAGATGTGATGATTACATTAACGGATAACGGTCCTCTTCCATTAGATACCAGCTTTTTTACGATCGTTTTGGACAATGATCCGTTAAGCTTTGCACATGATGATTTAACCTACGAGTATACACCATATCCGAATTCAAAAGCTGAAATTCACTGGAAGCCAAAATTGAAGGATGGAACCTATAAACTTACAGTTCTAGCAAAGGATGGTTCCGGTAACTTTTTTGATTCTACTTCATACCAGATTACATTCAGTGTTTACAATGAAACAGACTTGACAAGGGTTTACAATTATCCGAATCCTTTTAAAGACGACACCTATTTTACATTTGAATTAAGAGGAAACAGTTTGCCAGACAAAGTAAGAATTAAAATTTACACGATAGCTGGCAGACTAATTCGTGATATTGAAATTCCTCCTTCTGAATTACAGATTGGATTTAACAAGATTTATTGGGATGGCCGGGATCAGGACAGTGATCAAATTGCTAATGGAGTGTATATTTACAAAATAAAAGCTGATTTTAAAGATAAAACAAAATCTATCACTCAAAAACTCGCACTGGTACGATAAATGTTGTTACAATTTCAGGGGATTAATAAAAAATTATATATTTATCTGATTAGTTTATCCGTTAAAAAAGCAGAGGAAAAAAATGTGTGGAATAATAGGTTATATTGGTGAAAAAAACTGTGTACCGATTCTTATCAATGGATTAAAAAGACTTGAATATCGCGGATATGATTCAGCCGGGATAAGTATTATTAATAACGGTAATACATGTATCGTAAAAAATAAGGGAAAAGTATCTGCACTGGAAGAAAAAGTGAGTTTAATGAAGTTAAATGCAGTTCTGGGCATCGGTCATACAAGGTGGGCAACTCATGGAATACCCAATGAAATCAATGCACATCCACATTCAAATGAGGATAATACACTTTTTCTAATTCACAACGGTATAATTGAAAATTATCAAACCATTAAAAAAGGTTTGAAACAGATCGGATATAGTTTTAGAAGCGAAACAGACTCAGAAGTTTTAGTAATGCTAATAGATAGTTTTTTAAAGAAAAATTATCCTTTAACCAAAGCTGTTCAGTTAGCTTTAAGCGAAGTTGAAGGGACATACGGAATTGCCGTTATCTATAAAGATGAACCTGATAAAATTGTTGTTGCACGTAAGGGTTCTCCCCTTGTTGTCGGACTTGGGGAAAATGAAAATTTTATTGCTTCAGATGTTTCTGCAATTCTCGCTCACACAAAACAGATAGTTTATCTTGATGACGGGGAACTCGCTGTTATAACAAAGAATGGATTTTTGGTTAAAACAATTTTAGATATCGAGATTGAAAAAGAAGTTCATGAAATAAGTATGTCCTTGGATGAAATAGATAAAGGCGGTTATTCTCACTTTATGTTGAAAGAGATAATGGAACAGACTGAGTCTGTAACGAACTCGATGAGAGGAAGGTTATTACTTGAAGATGGTGATGCTAAGCTTGGTGGTCTGGCAAATGTTATAGACAAGCTGGTAAATTCAAATAGGATTATTATCTCCGCTTGCGGAACTTCCTGGCATGCAGGGCTTGTTGGCGAATATATGTTTGAACAGTACGCACGGATACAAACCGAAGTTGAATATGCATCAGAGTTCAGGTATAGAAATCCAATTATAACAAATGAAGATACTGTAATTCTTATTTCACAAAGCGGTGAGACTGCTGACACCTTGGCAGCTTTACGTGAAGCAAAATCACGTGGAGCGCTTGTTCTGGGAATATGTAATGTAGTGGGCAGCACCATTGCACGGGAAAGTAATGCAGGTGTTTATATTCATGCCGGTTCTGAAATTGGAGTTGCTTCAACAAAAGCCTTTACTTCGCAATTGATAGTGCTTGCTTTAATTACGTTACTAATTGCACGTAAAAAAAGTCTTAGTGCTGCTGAGGGAAAAGAATTAGTTGAAGCAATGCAGGAACTTCCCGATAAAATCTCTCACATCTTAAAATTGAATGATACAATCGAACAATTAGCTGAAGAGTTCAAGGATTCGAAAAACTTTTTATACCTGGGGAGAGGTTATAATTTCCCTGCTGCATTAGAAGGCGCATTAAAGTTGAAAGAAATATCATACATACATGCAGAAGGATATCCGGCAGCAGAAATGAAACACGGACCTATTGCATTAATTGATGAAAAAATGCCTGTAGTTTTTATAGCTACTAAAGATTCTACTTATGAAAAAGTAATTAGCAATATTGAGGAAGTCAGAGCAAGGGGAGGAAGGATTATTGCTATCGCGAGTGAAAACGATGAAGAGATTGATACGCTTGTTGATTATTCAATCAAGATACCGGACACAGTTGAAATGTTGCGACCTGTACTGACTTCAATACCGTTACAATTATTAGCCTATCACATTGCAGTTAAAAAGGGATTGAATGTTGATCAGCCGCGTAATTTGGCTAAGAGTGTTACCGTAGAATAGTTTTTGAGATAATAATTTTATTGATTAATTTTGCTATCTGAATTCAGGGCAGATAGCTCAGTTGGTAGAGCAATGGACTGAAAATCCATGTGTCGGCGGTTCAATTCCGTCTCTGCCCACTTTAAAAGTGCGATTCTAAAAGAGTATCGCACTTTTATTATTTTAAAGCAGATTAATTATACTTCAATTGAAAAAATCATATTAACTTGAAGTAACTACAATAATCAGTATTCTAACAATAAGGATGATCAATAAAAGAAGTTGACTTCCGATGGAGATAAGTCCAAGAATTTTAGCTGACTTGGTAATTCCGTTTTTTCCGGATTGTGGAGATGACAAGTGTTGCTACCGAAAAGCATAAAGCAGCCAATTGCCACTCAATGAAAGTTGTGATACGAATTAAACCGTTTAGAAAATTCATATATCTGGCTTCAGTTGTTGCAAACATTACAAATGAAAGAGCAAATGCTGCGAGCCAAAGAATGAAAAATATCTGATTCGTATTTGCTGATTTTTTATCTATAATTTATTTCCGTTTCTAAAAGAGTTATCCTTATTTTAGATCGGCAATATCAATCTGCATTTCGAATTAACAATCCTGTTGATGAGACCATAATTTTCAGTTTAGAATCTTTTTTCACATTTACAAAGGTTGCTGATCCGTATTCAGCATCGACAAGAAAAGAAAGAAATTCATGTTCAAGCCTGAAACTAAAAATATCGATGAACTTATCGGAAGCGAGAGAATAAATAGTTCTATCCTTTGTAGTTTCATCTTTTAGATCGACGTATCTTCCGGAAACTCTATCCAACTCATATAAGGTATGCAAACCAAACAGGTTTGCAACAGATTTCCATTTAAGTATGTGTGCATCAACATAAAGTTCATCACCTGCAAGTTGAAATTCTGCTTCAGTGTTATCAGGAAACAAAAAATATGCAGTGAAACTCTGTTTACCTGTAGGTTCAATATCAACATAGGCAGCTAATTCTTCATGAATTAATGAATTGTAGCCCTGTAAAGAAAAGCTTATTGTAGCAAATAACAATGAAATAACCAGCATAAAAAGCATGAACATAAAGTTTTTTGCTGCTTTAAGTTTTTTGTGTTTTTTTAATGATATTATAAATGTGATTAGAAATGTAATAGAAAGAATTGCAAATATAATTGCTGCAATATTTAACGGGCTTATTAAATCCATTTTTCCCTTTAGCAATACAAAGTAAATAATCTTTAATTAAATTAGTAACAGGAGTAAAAAAATCCAACTGTAATCAGTTGTATTATAGAACAATAAAATATTGTTTAAAGTTAATGATTAAATCCATCTCCTTACTCTTTGTTTATATTCCTTCCATTCGTTTCCGAACTCTTTAAAAAGCATTTTCTCTTCTTCTTTTATGAATTTTATCTGGATAATAAATATAAATATCGGTATTATAAAATAAGGCGATAAGGTACCGCATATAAGTGAAGCCCCAAGTAATATTAATACCATTCCAAGGTACATTGGATTCCTGCTAATCCGAAAGATTCCTGAAGTAATCAATATTGAAGATTTTTCGAATGGCTTTACGGTTGTTACAGCGGTCTTAAATTTATTATCTGCTACAATATTTAATACAGATCCAATAAAAGCAGGAATAAGTCCAATTAGATTCCATGGGTAATTAATGACTGTTTTAATCGGGATTGTAAAGTGAAAGATAAAAATTATTATAAGCGTAATATAAAAGTAGGTTGGTGGTAAAATCGTTTTTTTATGCACGGTAAAAATTATAGTGGTTTAATTAAAATTATTAGATACAGTATAAGCAAATTAGTTATTTTTTTCCCCAGGCAGAATCGTTAATTAAACTCCGGTATAAATCGAAGCATTCGAAACATGATTAATTTGTGTAATAATTGCATATTTCGAATATTTTTGGTTAGATTTCCACTACCCCAGATTTAACTGGTTCTCAAACTCATCTGTAAAATCAGTCTATCTTCAGGCAAAATAATAGATTAGCCCTGATATTCTCAAAGTAACAAATATGGCATTAAAATTGATTTTTCTTGACCGCTGTTACTCCCGGGACTATACTGGAATGCAGTAATATTAGTAGCATTTGAGCAAAATGAACATAAAATTCTGCGAGAGTAGCTAAAATGGCTAAGAAACAAAAAGATACTTCTGAACTTTTAGAAGAAATAGCTGCATTAAAGCAACGTGTTGCGGAATTAGAAACTGACCGGGATAGTAATAAACAAGCTGAATCTGAAATAAATCGGTCGGGGAAAATACTTCAACAGATTCTCGATACAATTCCAGTAGGTGTTTTTTGGAAGGATAAAAACTTGACCTATATGGGATGCAACCAGTCATTCGCAAAGGATGCAGCACTCGATAGTCCTAATACTATAATTGGAAAAAATGATTTTAACTTAGTTTGGAAAGAATTTGCGCAGCATTACCGGGATGATGACAAATCAGTTATGGAATCCTGTATTCCCAAATTAAATTTTGAAGAGCCATTAATAATAGCAGATGGGAAAAAACGGTGGGTTAGAACAAGCAAAGTTCCATTAAGAAATGATGATGGCGAAGTAATGGGAATTTTAGGAACTTACGAAGATATTACAGAACATAAATCTGCTAATGAATCACTACAACGAGAAAGAATTTTACTAAGAACACTAGTTGATAATCTCCCTGATATTATTTATGCAAAAGACAGGGAGGGACGTAAAACATTAGCTAATTTAGCGGATGTGCAAAATACAGGGCATCAAACCGAGGCAGAGATTTTGGGTAAGACAGATTTTGATCTTTATTCGAAAGAAGTTGCACAGAAATTTTTTGAAGATGATCAGTTGGTTATAACAACCGGAAATCCTGTATTGAACAGGGAGGAGTACTTCATTGATGCTGATGGTAAGAAGAAATGGTTGCTTACCTCTAAAGTGCCATTAAGAGATAACAGGAATAATATAACCGGATTAATAGGAATTGGACGGGATATTACAGAAAAAGTACAATCTGAAGAATCCATTCAACATGAAAGAATTCTTTTAAGAACCTTAATAGATAATCTGCCTGATGCAATTTACGTTAAAGACCTATACTGTAGAAAATCGATATCAAATTTAGCAGACCTTAGAAATATGGGTAAAAAGTCAGAAGACGAGGTATTGGGTAAAACCGATTTCGACCTTTATCCGAAAGAAGTTGCGCAGAAATTTTTTGAAGATGATCAATCTGCTATTAAATCGGGAAATCCTATTGTAAACAGAGAAGAATATTTTATCAATGCTGAAGGAGAGAAAAGGTGGTTGCTTACTTCCAAGTTACCATTACGTGATGCTGAAAATAAAATAATTGGGCTCATAGGAATTGGTCATGATATTACAGAACGAAAAGTAGCAGATGAAAAGTTGAGGAAAGCTTATGAAGATCTTGAAAAAGTGAATAATGACCTGATAAATGCAAACAAAGTAAAGGGACAATTCCTCGCAAATATGAGTCATGAAATACGTACGCCACTTAACGCCGTTATTGGAATGACGGGTTTATTACTTGATACTAAGCTAAACGATGAGCAGAGAGATTTTGCTGAAACAATTTACAACAGTGGAGATATTCTCCTTTCTCTGATAAATGATATCCTCGATTATTCTAAGATCGAGGCTCAAAAATTAGAAATTGAGAAACAACCTTTCGATTTAAGACTTTGTATAGAAGAAGCACTCGATCTCGTTGCATCAAAAGCAGTCGATAAAAATCTTGAACTTGTTTATTCAGTTGAAGATGTATTATCTACAAATGTTATTGG
>JAJDNK010000121.1 GCA_022340715.1 bacterium BMS3Abin03
ATTAGAATAATCGAGATCTGTATAAGAAACTAAAAAATCTCCAAATTCAAAGTTATAATCCAAAGTTCGGTAGTTATCAGCTAAAGCTGACGGCGTAATCATAATACGAAGCGAATCTATTCGGTTTTCCCAGAGAGGAAGTAAAAATAAATTTTCCCTGTAAAATTCAAGAAAGTGAGTGTACAAATCTCGGTACTGATTGTTTTGCATCATCCGTTGAGCAAGTGGTCGGTAACCAGCAACAACTTGTGGAAAGTTATAAGGATCAGCAATTGCCCAGTCGTTCCCCGACCAATCGATTCCAAAAGTATTATCGTAATCGTAAGGAATAAGATGGAATTTTTTAGCTGCAGGTTCATAATACAGATAGTAATTGTTCATTAAAGCCCAGTAATCATCCCAGCTGCCTGTGAGAATATCCATTGAAAAATATTTTAACAATTCATCGATGTAAATTATGGATTCTAATGAGTCTGCAAATAAATTATTGGGTGTATTATTTAATATATCTATTAAATGTGCAAGCTGAGAATAATCTGATCCAGCTTCATTTGTTTTGAGATCATAGGCGGATATTTTATATAAATTTTGATCGCTGCCTAAATAATTGAGATCAGCGGGATAGAGACATTTCCATAGATTACCCGTATCATCGGTAAAATTTTTCTGCAGGAATTCATCATCAATATGTTCTACAGAAATATATAAACCGTAATACTGATCATTGATATAAACATCGGCATAAGCTGCCCTTGAAGACTTCATTCCTATTGTATTAAATAAATCCCAGCAAAGTTTACTGCGGACAATTGAGGGATCGTTATGCTCACCGTTTAAATTTAATTTGTCAACCCCATAGAAATTTCTGCCGGGTATAAAATCATTAAATGAAACTTTAAAAGATTTCTTTTGTGAATATCGGGAAGTATTTCCACGAAGTCTGAAACCAACTGAATCAACAGTTTCTTCTATGTATTTATTTTTAAAGTAAAACTGTGCATAAAAAAGCGAATCACTATCAACATTATTATAAAGCCATCCAAGTGCAACAGGGTCGATATTTATTTTAACAGTTGCTACATCAGTGTCGTCATACAATTTCCAGCTTTCCTTGCTTTGAGCAAAAAGAGTTGTAGCTATAATTAGAAATGGAACTATTCGCAGTATTATTGATTTCATTAAAAACAAGTTTCTTTATTTTATAGATTATAAATCTAAATATATTAATGCAAATATTTTATCCATTTTTTAATTCATATACTTTATCCTATAACAATTTATCAGAAAATAAGTAAAAGATTATTTCGGATAAATTTCTTTTCTAAATTATATAATTGATCCATCTAATAATTATATTAATGTAATAGATAATAAAAACTATAGAATTCAAAGCACGTATTTAAGGGCTTGAAATTTTACTTTTTTAAGGAGTTTCATTTATGAAAAAATTATTTGAGTTATTTTTTTGTTCTTTATTTGTAATTACTTCCGTTATGGCACAACAATTCGCAACATTCGATAAATATTTTAACGATAAAACAATGCGTATAGATTATTTTCATACCGGTAATGCGGAAAGCGAATTGATAACCCCGGATCAAATTTATCAATATGGAATATGGGCCGGAAGCAGGAAACATTTAATGGATGAATTTAATTACGGAAGATATTTTGTAAAAGTCTATGATGCCGCTTCAAATGAACTTATTTTTTCCAAAGGTTTCGACAGCTATTTCGGTGAGTATCAAACAAGCGAAGATGCAATAAATGGAATAAAGAAAACGTATCACGAATCTGCATTAATCCCTTCTCCTAAAGGGGAAATAATATTCGTGCTTGTAAAAAGAGATAAGGAAAATAAACTTGGGGAAATCTTTCGCAGGGAAATTGATCCTGAAAATGTGGATATTCGAAGAGATGATCTGAGTGATCCATCTGTAGGTGTTTTTGGCCGGAATGAAAACGGCGATCCTCACAGCAGGGTTGATGTCGCGATAATCGGTGAGGGTTACACTCAAATGGAAAGAGAGAAATTTCGGAAAGATCTTGAGTATTTTACCAAGGTATTCTTCAGCGAGGAACCTTATAAATCTAATGAAGATAAATTCAACATATATGGTGTGTTCAAACCATCAGCTCAAAGTGGGGTTGATGAGCCAAGAGCCGGAATATTTGTAAATACTGTCTTAAACTGTACTTTTAATTCGCTTGGTTCTGAAAGATATCTGTTAACTGAAGATAACAAAACTCTCCAAGATATCGCTGCTAATGTTCCTTATGATGCACTTTATATAATGGTTAATCATAAAAGATACGGAGGTGGAGGAATTTATAACTTCTATTGTACATTCACTACCGGAAGCCAGTGGAAAGATTATATATTTCTACACGAGTTCGGACACTCATTCAGCGGGCTTGCAGATGAATATTATACTTCTGATGTAAGCTATAACGATTTTTACCCTAAAGGAATTGAACCGGTTGAAGCTAACATAACTGCTCTTCTCGATCCTCAAAATGTTAAGTGGAAAGAGTTTCTGAGTTCGGGAGTAGAAATACCGACTCCGTGGGAAAAAGCAGATTACGATTCGATGGATTATAAATGGCAAAAAGAACGAAGGGAATTGAACAATAAAATTGCTGAGTTAAAAAGAACAAAAGCACCTGAAAATGAAATAAAAAAAGCTGAAGATAAGTATGTGCTTAAAGATAAAATTCATGCGGATGATGTTGATAAGTATCTGAAAAAAAGTAAGTATTGGGGTAAAGTAGGTGTATTTGAAGGTGCCGGTTATTCTGCAAAAGGATTATACCGACCAATGATCGATTGTATAATGTTTTCGAAGGGTAATAAACCATTCTGTAAGGTTTGTGAAAATGCTATCAAACAAATGATATTACATTATACAGAATGATGGGGATTCTTGTAACATAAACTCTAAAAAGGATTATTTATATAGTAAGTGGAATTTACATTTCTAAAAAAATCTTACAATAACTTTTCTCTTAAGACTCTATCACTTCTGAAAAAATTCAGACTGACTGAGCACACCTTTATGATAATTGTTGCGATTATTATCGGTGTGCTCGGCGGTTTTGCAGGCATTGGCATCAGGGCAATGATTCTATGGATTTCAGAATTTTCATTCAGGGGTGGAATTCATTTTCTTGACAGCGTATTAAATACTTCCTGGTACTGGATTTTATTAATTCCTGCAATCGGAGGATTGGTTGTGGGACCAATAATTTACTTCTTTGCTCCGGAAGCAAAAGGACACGGTGTTCCCGAAGTTATGGAAGCGATTTTATTAAAAGCTGGTGCTATTCGTCCGCGTGTTGCCTTCTTAAAGGCAATTGCTTCTGCAATTTCAATTGGTACTGGCGGTTCCGTAGGTCGTGAAGGGCCGATTATTCAAATCGGTTCCAGTCTAGGTTCAATGGTTGGTCAGTTTTTCAGAGTACCAAGCCGAAGATTAAAAACACTAGTAGGTTGCGGTGCTGCTGCCGGAATTGCAGCTGCATTTAATGCTCCAATAGCAGGTGCTCTCTTTGCTGTAGAAATTATACTTATGGATTTTGCAGTTGCGCAGTTTTCACCAATTGTTATTTCTTCGGTGATGGCAACTGTAATCTCACGAACATTTGAAGGAGACTTTGCAGCTTTTATAGTTCCAAAATATCAACTGGCTTCACCGTATGAAATAGCTTTTTATTTCGTTCTCGGTGCCCTGGGTGGATTAGCAGCGTATTTGTTCATTAAAGGTCTTTATTTTTGTGAAGATTTTTTTGATAATAGACTGAAGTTGCCCGGTTACGTTAAACCTGCAATTGGAGGATTGCTGGTGGGAGCCATTGCCCTAGAGTTTCCACAGATTATGGGAGTTGGTTATGATTCGATAAATAATGCACTCTATGGTAATATGATCTGGTATATCGCCTTCGGGCTAATATTTATGAAAATAATTGCTACGTCTATTACTTTAGGCTCCGGTGGTTCAGGAGGAATCTTTGCACCCTCCTTATTTATGGGTGCAATGCTTGGATACTTCTTTGGCTCGTTTGTTCATCAATTATTTCCATCAATAACTGCTACGCCCGGTGCTTATGCACTTGTTGCAATGGGAGGATTGGTGGCAGGTACAACAAGGGCCCCAATCACAGCTATTATAATTGTTTTCGAGTTAACAAACGATTATCACATTATTTTACCTCTCATGATAACCTGTATAATTAGTACGATAATATCATCACAATTGTCGCGTGAATCGATTTACACATTGAAGCTTGTAATGAGAAATATCGGAATAAAAGAAGGTATGGAAACTAATGTGATGGCTTCTATTCCTGTAAAAGATGTATACCGGACAGAATTCGATCATATAAGTACATCGGATAATTTTAGCCAGGTGGTAAATAAAGTGATACGTGGTAGAGGAGTTGAGTTTCCTGTTTTAAATCCTGAAGGAAATATAACAGGTATAATTTCTCTGGATGTAATAAAAGACCAAATGTTCGAAAGAGAATCATTAAAGGATTTATTGATTGCCGGCGATATAGCAAATACTAAATTTGATACAATTTCACTTGAAGAAAATTGTAAGTCTGCTCTTGATAAACTTCGCTTACATCATTATGAAGGCTTACCTGTAATTGAATCTGAAAACAGTAAAAAGATAATTGGAATAATCTGGAAGAAAGATATTCTTGATGCATATAATAAAGCAATTGATAGAAGGGAAATAACGTCAAGTCTTGCAAGCAGCATAGCGATGAAATCGGAAGAACCGCAGGTCCATTTCTTGGAAGGATATTCAATAAATGAAATAAAACCGCCACGCTCCTTCATAGGGAAATCGATTAAAGAATTAAATATAAGAGCCAGATTCGGAATCGATGTGCTTTCAGTTAAAACAAAAGAAAAATGGGGTGATAAGATAAATGCAATCCCGGGATCTGATTATGTTATTCAAAAGGATGACAGACTTGTTATAGCAGGGGAGATTAAGAATATAAATATATTGAGAAATTTAGACTAACAATGTAATTAAAAAAATGACATTCTATTGTTGAATTTTAAAATTAAATTTAAAAAATGAAGACAAAACTTGATATCGCAAAAAACTGGTTACCGCGTTATACCGGAACCCAAATAAATGAGTTCGGTGATTATATGTTGCTTACAAATTTTAATAACTATGTTGAACAGTTTGCTGAAAGATTTAAATGTGATATAAAAGGTGTTGGTCGTCCAATGCAAACAGCAACGAATAATGACGGACTTTCAATAATAAATTTTGGAATTGGTTCTGCTAATGCTGCAACAATTATGGATTTACTTGCTGCTAAAAAACCAAAGGGGGTTTTATTCCTTGGTAAATGCGGTGGATTAAAACGTTCAACAGAAATTGGTCATTTTATCCTTCCGACTGCTGCAATCCGGGGAGAAGGTACAAGTAATGATTACAAGCCACCCGAAGTTCCGGCATTGCCTTCCTTTAAATTACATAAGTTCGTTTCCGATAAGATTGTTCAGCATAAACTTGAATACAGAACGGGTGTTGTATACACTACTAACAGACGTGTGTGGGAATGGGATAATAAGTTTAAAAAATATTTGAGAACACTTTCTACCCTTGCGATTGATATGGAAACAGCAACATTATTTATAGTTGGATTGGTTAACGAAATACCTCGTGGGGCATTGCTGCTGGTATCAGATATGCCGATGATACCGGAAGGAATTAAAACAGAAAAGTCCGATAAAAAAGTGACGGCAAAATTTTCTCAACTTCATTTAAAAATTGGAATTGATGCCATGGCTGAGATCGGAGAGAAAGGTGAACCAATAAAACATTTCACTTACTAATTTTCTTTAAATATCCCACCTGTAATTAATTTTAAGAAAACGTTCAGCAAACCAGCACAAACAAAGCCAGATTAATCCAACAGAAAGACCTGCGATCACTTCAGTTACAGTGTGTGCCCCAACTAAAACCCGTGCAGCTGAAACCATAAAAATAATTACTAGAGAAGATACCATGAAAAAGATTCTTACATTCTTTCTTCTCTGCTTGCGCGAAACGAGCACTGCAATAGTTAGATAAAAGACTAATGATATCATTGCATGTCCACTCGGGAATGGAGCTACATTTCCAATAAACAAATCGATTGGTTCGTATGGTATATCTTCCGCAAATGAAAGTTTTAATATTAACAGAATAAAATTAGCCCCGAGAAATACAAATAGGAATTTCCATAGAAGTTTGGTTCTTCCTTTTAACTTATAAAAGATAGAAATTAGTATTGTACCGAGAATAAGTTGAATTTTCCCTCCAAGGGAAGATGTTTTCTGCATCAGGCTTACAAACCAATCAGGTCCGTAAGTGTGAGTCCATCTGTTTGTTATACCAAGATTTTTTTTGAGGAATAAAGATGTCCAGTGGGAAAGCCCATCAAATGCTCCGAGAAGAGAAGAAGTAAAGATTAAAACTCCACTAAAAAGCAGAAAATAAGCAAACATTTTTCTTATTTTATCATCTTCATAAGAAAAGCTTTTTCCATAGTATTTTCCCCCCAGATGCTCGGTATTATCCATAAAAGAATGAGTAAGTATTGTATTGCTTCCCAAAGATAAACAAAAAATGAAAATTCCTAAAAGTATAGATTATTAAAAAGGAGAGACTAAAATAATTTCGCACCGGTAATATTTTTATCGATATACTGTAAAAGGTGGATTGTGTAAATTTCTACATCTGTTCATTAATTCTGCCATTCAATAATTTTTCCATTCATCATAAATGCTGTAAATATTTGCATATCTATTCCTATTTTTGAATAGTTGTTGAAAATAAAATTTGGAGTAAAAATGAAGTTTAAACCTCTTTTTGCGGTAATCCTCGGGTTAATGTTAATATTTGCTATATCCTGTTCAAAGCAGGAAAATTTTAATGGAAGTTTCTCTTTTTCTCCGCAGGAAGTGACACCTGGAAGTGAATTAACGATCAGGTATAATCCAGACAGCAGCAATCTGGCAGGGAAAGAAAATATAGAAGCAGTAGCATATCTGTATAACAATAAGCTTGCAAATACAGTTGATGTACCTTTGCAAAAGGTAGGGAAAATATATTCAGGCGAGGTTCAAACTACAGACAGCACTTTTGGAGTAGTGCTCAAATTCAAATCAGGTAATATTGTAGATAATAACAATAAAGTAGGATATGTCATTTTTCTGATGAATGATAACGGTGAAAAAGTGGCTGGCAGCATGGCAGGATTTGGTGAAGCGCTCAATCGTTGGGGAGCGTATTATCTTGATATGGATATAAACAGGGAAAAAGCTTTGCAATTAATGACTGAGGATTTTACTAAGCATCCACAAATAAAATCATCTTTTCTGAATTCATATTTCCAGGTAATAACTGCTGTTAAACCCGATGAAAAAAATAAAATTATAGAAAAAGAATTAAATAATCTTGCAAAAACAAATCCCGCAGGTGAAGAAGAGCTAACAGTATTAACTAATTGGTATGGCAAAATGGGGAATAAGGAAAAATCGGAGGAATATAAAAAGATTATACTTGAAAAATATCCTAAAGGTGAGGTTGCCATAGATGATATGATCAATAAGTTTAAAAAAGAAAAGGATATTAATAAAAAAATAGAGATTGCTAAAGAATTCGAAAAAAAATTTCCCGGTAATGATGGCATCGAGTATTTATACGATTTAACCGCAAACATTTTCAGAGACAGTATGGAATATGACAAAGCTTTTAGATTTCTGCAGGAAAATGTAAACAAACCAAGTACCTACCGTTTTTATTCTGTAGTTAACAGGATGCTTGATCAGAATGCCAATATGAACACTGCGTTAAAGATTGCACAACTTGGGGTTGACAGAGGCAGAAGAGAACTAAAAAATCCGACAGCTCCCAAGCCGAATTTTTATTCTGAAAGTGAATGGAAAAATGACAGGGAGTTATATCTTGGTTATAATCTTTTTGTAGAAGGAAAGGTGCTTGATAATTTAGATAGAAAGAAAGAAGCATTGGAGGCATTCAAGGAAGCAGTTCAACTAACTAATGGAGAAGATGAAACAATAAATGAACTGTACTCAAAATCATTAGTTGAAAACAGTGAGTATGACATCGCTATGTCGAAAATATCAGATTTTATAAAAAGTGGTTACAACACAGCAGTTATGAAATCATATTTAAAAGAAGCTTACCTAAACGAGAAAGGAACGGAAAACGGTTTTGAAACTTACGCCGCTCAGTTTGAAGATGCCGCAAGAGAGAAACTGGTAAATGAACTAAACGATGAAATGATCCAGGAACCAGCACCACAATTCACATTAAAGAACCTTGAAGGACAGGAATTTTCACTTAAAGATTTTAAAGGAAAAACAGTAGTTCTGGATTTTTGGGCTACATGGTGCGGTCCGTGTATTTCGTCATTTCCCGGTATGCAAAAAGCTGTTGAAAAATATGCAAAGGATGACAATGTGCAGTTCTTTTTTGTGAATTCTTGGGAAAGAGTAGATGATAAAAAACAAAATGCAAAAGAATTTAT
>JAJDNK010000142.1 GCA_022340715.1 bacterium BMS3Abin03
ATCAAAGAAATAACCAACACTGTTTGCTGATTCATAATCTGTTACCCATCCACTTATTGGATCTCCTGATACTCCTTCTATTCCAACCATACCGCCGGGCAGATCCTGTGGGCCTAACGTTTCAACACCTAAATAGTCGTACTGAAAATCACCTGCTGCAAATGTGATATCACTACAATCAGCTGTTATATAGCATCCATAATCCTGTGATGATAACAGATAATTACGCTGATCACTTGCACTGGCTCCATCAAGATATTCTTTTGCTGCATCTGTAAAATCAGTTGATGGATACTGTCCATCTATCTGAATAACATAATTATACAACGCCATCACTCCTGCTGCTTCCTGAGTACCATCTGCAGATGTCCATATATCGCAAGGAACAGGATCAGTTATATATCCGCCCGGATAACCGACATAAAGAGCTTTGGCAGTATTATTACTAAATGGAGCTGCATCATTATAGACTAATAGGACATCATTTTCTTTTTGGAATATGCTATATGAAAAATTCGGAGAAGTACTGGTATTACTATTATCATCTGTAGCACTTATCCTGTAAGTAACATTTGTTCCCGCAGATTGCCCTGGAATCATACCACTATAAGTATCACCGCTATTTGACATTGAAACGTCATTCCAATTAGTGCCATCGGTACTCCACTGTAATACTGCTGCAGTAACACCACCCGGTGTAGACCCTGATGGATTGTCATCAACAATTTTTGCCGTAACTTCACGATCGGAAGTTGATGCGGTGGTTCCCAAAGATAAAACATTAGAAATTTGAGGTGGTCTGTCTCCAGTTAAATCAACAATTACAGACATATCCCATGTATATTCCCTTGAATACCAATAAGCTGTGCTAACATCTCCGGAATAATTACGTCCGTTAACATAAAATTTCCAGCCATAAAAATCCGGATTATCGCCTGTACCTCTCGACCAGAATCCTATTCTATCATCATCTGCTCCCTGGGCAGTATCCTGTGATTCATTTTTGAATACAAGCGCGAAAATTTCACCACGGTTAACTGTAGGTTCAAAACCTAAATTAATTGTTTCAACATACTGATAAACCGGAGCGTCGCTTGTAGATGTAACAGGAGTAAAAGGATAACCAAAACCAACATCACTCCAAATATCTTCAGCAAATGGGAATGCTGATAATCCATCAGCGGTTTCATACCCGTTTCCATCAGATTCATCTTCAAATGGAGCGTATCCTAAAACATAACTTGGATCTGCTGCGGTAAAACGACCTTGCTTTACAGCATCAGGACCAACATTCGTAAGATCATCTAATGTAACTCCGTTTCCAACCTTGTAGATTTTAAAACTACCTTGAGTATCATTGTTATTATCAGAGAAGGTACCGCCAACAGCTTTAATAGTAAGATCTGCAGGTGCCTCAAACCATTGTACCATAATATCCTGACCAAACAAACCAAAGTTTGTAGTCCAGACTCCAGGAAGAGTTTTCCTATAAGAAAGTGTATCAATAGTTCCCTGAACATCAGAAATATGTACCTGAGGAACCATGCTATTCTGGGTTACAATTGACCCCTTTTCATTTTTAACTACCTTAATCTCGGGGGCATGACCACTTTTACTTATGTATGTAGCTCCAATTGGCTTTAAGACTACTTTGTTTTGTGCAAAAAGCATCATGCTACATATCAACAACAGAAATAAAACGGTAAAAGTTCTTTTTACCATAACGTTCTCCTTCGGTTTATGAGAAATGTGATTAATTAGTTTAAATTACCGTATTACAAGCGTGTAATTAAATAATTTACTAGTCAAAATACTACAAGCAATTTTTGATGTCAAGTAGTAAATTCTCTAATTTAGAGTATCAGAAATAGTACTTTTCACCCTAAATGTCAACATAGATAATTTTCCATTAAACTTGTATATGATCCTTTTATACAGAAATACTACCCTTCATCCAGAATTTTTGTTATTGCAAAGATCAATTCAGCTGTAAATAGATTTTTGCACTAACAAAGACTTACAAAACTTAATATTCTTTTAACAACACGCAAAGCTGGTAAGTGAAATATGCCGTTTGTAATTAATATTATGCATCAAATTTAATATAAATACAAAAGAAAAAAAACCGTTTTTAAATAAGAGCATCAAGTTTTTCAACTATGTTCTTTTTAGGAACAGCTCCTATTATTGTTTCCTTTATCTCTCCATTTTTAAAAATCAGTATTGTTGGTATACTTCGAACACCGAATTTTATTGATGTTTGTTGATTAGAATCAACATCCAGTTTCCCAATCTTAACCTTTCCCTCATATTCTGTTGCTAACTCTTCTACTATTGGAGCAATCATTCTACATGGTCCACACCATACAGCCCAAAAATCGATAAGTACCGGCTTATCCGATTTTAAAACTTCTTCTTCAAAATTATCATCTGTTATAGTAGTAAGTTCCATTTTCCGTTCCCTTAATTTTTACTTTGTATGAAAAATTTACTATCCCACATAACTAACTATATCCTCACCACCATCAGCATTAATAACACCTCCACTAATCCATTCCCCACCTTCCTTGCAGAGAAGTGAAATAACATTAGCAACATCTTCAGGAGTAGTAAGCCTACCATGGGGATTTTTTCTTTCAGCAATTTCGATCATTCCCTTATTACCGGGAATCTTTCTAAGAGCTGGAGTATCGGTAACTCCAGCCATTATGGCATTCACTCCTGCTTTCAATGGTCCAAGTTCAATGGCCAATTGTCTGCAATGAGATTCCAGTGCAGCTTTCGCGGCTGAAACAGCACCGTAATACGGTATTGCTGTATGTCCGCCGGAACTTGTCATTGCAAAAATCCTGCATTTTTCTGCAAGCAGATTATTAGAATAAATATCCTGAACCCAGTAAACAAGTGAATGTGCCATTACATCCAAAGTCATTTCCATCTGGGCTTTCGTCATTTGTTCTTTATCTTTGGAAATAAACGGTTTGAGTGTTCCAAATGCAAGCGAATGCATTATTACTTTAATTGAAGGTTTATTATCAAACTTGTTTTTTAGTTCTTCTATTACTTCTCTTCTCTTTACAACATCAGCGGCATTAATGTTAAAAAATATAGATTCAGAACCGGCATTGTGAATATCTTCTACAATCTGTTGAACATGAGGCATAGTTGCCTGCCTATCAAGATGAATACCTACAATACCATAACCATCTTTTGCTAAACGTACCGCAGTAGCTCCGCCAAAGCCCGATGAGGCACCAAGGATTATTGCCCAATATTTACTGTTTTCTCCTGAAGCCATCAAAATGTGTTTGTTTACAAATTTATGTTTATCAAGGATTTCAATAATACAAAATAGGCTTTACTGAAACAACTGTAACAAGTGAGGTAAAAAATTAAGACCGTGAATTATTTGCTATTTAATAGAATAGAATCGTTTCCTAAAAGTGTCTTAATATCATTGATAAGTTTTTCTGATACCGATATCCTGTACCGATCTAAGGAGTATAATTTTTCTCTCGATCCATTATTATTCAAGTGAATAAAGACCGGGGTTTTTCCTTCATATTTATCCAGAATGTTTTTTAATTCTGCAACCTGTTCAATACTATTCTTCTCTCTGTCTATCATAATCTTAACACTTTGTATCAATTCGTTTCTGGCACTTTCAATCGGGAGAACTTTATTTACATGAAGTTTCACTGCATCTCCACTACTTTCAACATTTCCCAATATAAATACAGGCTCTTCTTCTTTTACAAATTTTCCGTATTCGGAATAGATTTTTGAAAACATCAGACATTCACAGGAACCCGAAAAATCATCTATTGTAAAGAATGCCATTCTTTTACCTGACCTGTCTATTTTAGTACGAAGCTCTGTAATAATTCCACAAGCTCTAACGTTCGACATATCATTTAATCCCTCAGTTTCACCAAGACGAAAATCAGAAAAAGAATAATATTCAGTTTCATATTTTTGCAACGGATGTCCTGTGACATAAAATCCTATAACTTCTCTCTCTCTTTTTAATCTTTCTTTTTCGGACCAGGATTCCGTTTTTCTTAACTCCGGTTCAGAGATTTGAATCTCATCCGTATCATCAAACAAACTGTTACTGGAAACCAGTTTCGAGTTCTGGGCTTTATGTCCAAACTCAAGAGCATATTCGATTGCTTCAAACAAAGTAGCCCTTCTTTTATCGATTGAGTCGAATGCGCCGGCAAGGACCAAACCTTCAAGAGCTCTTTTATTTACTACTCTTGTATCAACATGCATACAAAAATCAAAAATACTGGTAAAATCCCTATCAAGTTTTTCTCTGGTCCTGATAATTTCCTCAACTGCATTTTTACCTACATTTTTTATTGCAGACATCCCAAACCTGATTTTATTATTAACAACGTCGAAGTTAACTGTGGGATGATTAACATCCGGAGGCAGAACTTCAATCTTTAACTTCCTGCAATCTTCGAGAAATTTGGTTACTTTGTCTGTATTACCAAATTCATTGGTTAGGTTGGCTGCTAAAAATTCCGCCGTGTAATAATTCTTAAGATATGCGGTTTGGTATGCAATATAACTGTATGCAACAGCATGACTTTTATTGAATCCATAGTTAGCAAATTTGTCTATAGCATCATAGATTTTTTCTGCGATTTTTTTACTTATATTTTTGCTTACAGCACCTTCAACAAATTTTACTTTTTGCTGTTTCATTGCCTGGAGATCTTTTTTACCCATTGCTCTTCTTAAAAGGTCAGCCTGGGCAAGACTCATTCCTGCAATTTTATTTGCTATTTGTATTACCTGTTCCTGGTAGACAATAATTCCATACGTTTCTTTTAGAATAGGTTCAAGTAACGGATGCAGATACTCAACTTTTTTTCTACCAAATTTTCTATCGATAAAATCGTTTATAAAATCCATTGGTCCCGGACGATAGAGAGCATTCATCGCAGCAAGATCGTTTAGCGAAGAAGGATTTAGTTTTTTAAGGTATTCTCGCATTGGAGCAGATTCAAACTGGAACACGCCGGTTGTCTGTCCCTTCGCAAATAACTTGTAGGTATTAGTATTATCAATAGGTATTTGATCAATGTCTATTTCAATTCCATGATTTTTCTTGATTAAGTCCAATGTATCCCTGATTATCGTCAAAGTCCTCAATCCCAGGAAATCCATTTTTAATAAACCGGCCCGCTCAATTTCTTTCATATTAAATTGCGTAACTATATCCTGCTGCGAAACTGCATTTGCGAGAGGAACGTAATCACTTACATCACCGGGAGTGATAACAACACCAGCAGCATGTTTAGATGCATTCCTGTTCATCCCTTCAAGCACTTTTGCATACCTGATCAAATCCTGGATCTCTTTGTCGTCAGAATTCTTAACCCACTGTAATTCCTGAACCTCATTCAAAGCCTTATCTATTGTAAATACTTTGCCGAATTTCGATGGAATATATTTTGTGATTTTGTTAACGGTGGGAATAGGAATTTTAAGAACGCGTGCAACATCTCTGATTACAGCCTTTGAAGATAACCGGTTAAAAGTAATAATCTGACTAACGCTTTTTTCACCATACTTGTTTCGTACATATTCAATAACATCGCTTCTCTTATCATCTGCAAAATCAACATCAATATCAGGCATAGATTTTCTTGCAGGATTTAGGAATCGTTCGAAAAGTAAATTATAAGAAAGTGGATTGATATTAGTTATTCCCAATGCAAATGCAACCAAACTTCCCGCAACACTTCCTCTTCCTGGACCGACAGGAATTTTATTTTTCTTCGCAGCATTGATAAAATCCTGAACTATCAGGAAATAACCTGCAAAACCCATTTCCTTAATTGTGTTGATCTCAAAGTTAAATCTTTCTTCAACTTCCGGTGTAATTTCAATGCCGCAGTTACTTAAACCTTCTCTGGCAAGTAATTCAAAGTAGTCATCAAGTGAACTTGCTTTTTTATCTTCAGGAATCGGAAACCGGGGAAAATGATGACCTTCAAAATCAAGCTTTAAATTAATTTTCGAATCAATTTCCAGCGTATTTTCAATAGCACTTATATGATTCTTAAAAAGCCTTATCATCTCATCTGATGATTTAAAGTATACCTGGTCAGTTCCATATCTTAAATGGTTATAATCGGCTCCGTTTTTATCTGAAAGAAGAAGGAGAATGTTATGTGCGATTGCATGATCTTTTTTAATATAATGGCAATCATTAGTAGCAACTAATTTTATACCCAGCTCTTTTGAAAACTTCGGCATCCATTCCAGTATCGGCTTATCGATATCCATTCCATGATCCTGTATTTCAAGATAAAAATCATCTTCGAAGATATCTTTGTAAGTCTTTGCAACTTCTCTCGCTTTATCTATATTTCCACTAACAAGGTGAGAAGAAACAACTCCGCCTGCACAAGCTGAAGTGCAAATCAAGCCATCCCGATATTTTCTTAAAAGTTCAAGATCAATTCGCGGTTTATAATAAAATCCCTCGGTGTGCCCTAAAGTGGAAAGCTTTGATAAACTTTTGTATCCCTCATTGTTTTTAGCCAATAAAATAAGATGGTTATAATGTTTGCTTTTCTTTCTACCGTTTGTTTCATCGCCTGTTCCCCGTTCAAACCGGCTTCCTTCCTTTACTATGTAAGCTTCCATACCCACAATTGGTTTTATTCCTTTTGCCACTGCTTTTCTGTAGAATTCAGCAATACCATACATAACACCGTGGTCTGTTAATGCAACAGATTGCATATTATTTTCAAGTGCAGCTTCGATCAATCCGTCGATGGTACAGGCACCATCTTGCAAGCTGTAATGTGAATGGTTATGTAAATGGATAAAGTCGGACATGAATCCAATCAAAAAAAATATTTTGATGAGAAATTGAACTTATAGAATTGTAAAATTCTTATATCAAGTTTAAAGAAATAAAACAGGAAATTCCAAAAACTCAATATTAAATTTTCAGATGAATTATTTTTTACATGTTACCGGTATGTCCAAATCCTCCTTTCCCTCTTTTACTCTGATTAAGATTAGGCTCTTCTTTCATTTCTGCTTTATGAACTTTAGATAAAACAAGTTGTGCAATCCTATCACCGGATTGAATTGTAAATTCTTCTTTTCCAAAATTTATTAGTATAATTTTTACTTCTCCGCGGTAATCAGAGTCAATTGTACCTGGTGAATTGAGAATCCCAATTCCATTTTTAGCTGCTAATCCACTTCGTGGTCTTACTTGCAATTCGTAACCTTCTGGAATTTCAACGGAAATATTTGTTGGTACTATTTCAACCTGCATGGGTAGAATTGTTAGATTTTTTTTAATGGCTGCTCTGATATCCATACCGGCACTACCTTCAGTAGCATAGGCGGGTTCTGCAATGTGATTAAAATCTTCACTGATTCGTTTAAACTTTACGGTAACTTTACTTTCCATAATTATTTACCACGGGATTCTTTTAGTTTTGTTTTTATCACTGCAATTTCTTTCCTATCCACAGCTATATAATACAGGTAACCAATAAATGCAACAAACAATATCATTTTAAGTAGTAATTCTAAATAAAAAGTTTCCAAAGAAAATGAATAGTAAATAACAGCACTCAGCGAAATGCCGATTAATATCTTTAAAATTTTGTCCCACTCATATCGAATAAAATAAACCTTTTGTGTAACTATATAGTATCCCAAAGCCAGAACAAAGTAAGCAGCAAGTGTTGCTAATGCTGCACCGTAAATGTTTAATATTGGAATTAAAAGAATGTTTACAATAATATTTACAATTGCCCCAGCGCCGGCAATGAACGGCACATACAGACTTTTTTCTTCAATATAAATTCCTGCTGTAAAAATCACATAAATTCCATTTATCAGGTAAGCAAATAAAACAATTGGAACTATATCTAGACCACTCCAGTATGCTGAACCAATTAACGAAAATCCTAGCACTTTAATTTGTGCAATATCTGCAATAAACAATGAAAGACCGACAACTATAATGCTTCCCACTAAAGTAAAGTAGGTAAGTACTTTTGAGAACATCTCTTTTGCATTTTTCTCTTTTGCATTCTGCAGGAAGAAAGGCTGCCATGCATATTGAAACATATTTACAAATAGCATCATAAAAATACCGAGCTTATAATTTGCCTTATATATCCCTACGGTTTTTAAATCTGTTAATCTTTCAAGAATAGGGACATCAATTACTTGTACAGCCATTACCGCAAGTCCGGCAGGAAGATAGGGAAACCCGAACTTAATTAACCGCTTGAACAGAGAGAAATTAAATTTAAATCTGAAATTTCTGATAATTGTAGGAAAGAGCAGAAGAAGCGAAACGAACGAAGCAATTATATTACTGAACAGTATAGCTTCGATTCCCCAATGCAAAACTAAAATGAGAAATAAGTTTAAAGCTAGATTCGTAACTATGTTAAGAATTTTAAAAATGGAAAACTTCTTCGCTTCCCTGTTCAGTCTTAAAGTTAAAAAAGGAATTACACCATTAGAATCCAAGAAAATTATTGCAGCAGAAGCGTAGATTAGATAATCATATTTTGCAGGTATACCGAGCTTTAATGAGATTGGATCTTTGAAAATTACTATCAACAAACTGAATAATAAAGAAGTAGTAAAAACTGAAATATACGGTGTGGAGAAATTATCTTTTTCATCTGCTGCATCTTTAAAAGCGGCAAACTTAAGGAAAGCAGAATCCATACCGTACACATAAAATATATTCAGAATTGCTATGTAAGCAAAAAGTATCTGTACAATTCCATAATCCGAAGGAGCAAATATATTTGTAAAGAATGGGATAAGTAAGAAATTCAGAAATCTGCCAACCATAGTACTAATACCATAAATGGCAGTATCCATTCCCAGCTGTTTTAATTTATCGAACATTGCTTAAATGGTTAAAAAATTTTATTTATTCTCATTTTTATAAAAAGGTTGAATTACCTTCATAAAAAATTCAGGTGGTCGGCACACTTTCATTGTAGTTTTATTAATAAAAACAAGTTCAACATATCCTTCACAAATCAGAATATTTCTTTCAACACATTTTATTGTATGATCTATATGAACTTTCAATTGTGGTAATTTTTCCACCCGGGTTTCTACTTCTAAATTCTCATCATAAAATGCAGGATTTTTATACTGAACTTGAACTGAATGTACCGGCATTATATATCCATTCGCTTCAATGGTTTTGTAAGGCAGATTAAGTTCACGCATCATTTCTGTTCGCCCGACTTCAAAATATTCAAAGTACTTTCCATTGTATGCATATTGCATTTGATCTGTATCTGCATACCGAACACGAATATATGTTTTATGTCTTAACATGTTTTAACAATTCATGAACAAGTAATTGTCGTTGCCTGATTTAATTGCATTCTCTAAATGGTAAAAAAAATCCCGATTAACTCGGGATAAAAATAACTTATTTTTCAACAAACAACTGTAATTTTAATCTATTCTACATATTCACCCATAGCACCAAATTTTTCCATCCTATTTTCAATCAGTTTATCGGTTTTTATCTTTACCAATTTTTCCAACTCTTCCAGTAAAGCACTTTTTAGCGTATCTGCACTTAGCTTATGATCCTTATGCGCACCACCAAGTGGTTCAGGAATTATTCTATCGATAATACCCTGTTCTAAAAGATCCGGTGCAGTTAGTTTCAAAGCTTCAGCTGCTTGTTCTTTATAATCCCAGCTTCTCCATAATATACTCGAACACGATTCAGGACTTATAACAGAATACCAGCAGTTTTCCATCATTAAAATTTTATCACCAACCCCAATACCAAGAGCACCCCCACTTGCACCTTCACCTATTATAACAACAATTATAGGTACCCGAAGTCTGCTCATTTCAAAAAGATTCTTTGCTATAGCTTCAGCTTGTCCTCTTTCTTCAGCTTCAAGTCCCGGATACGCGCCTGGCGTGTCAAGCATTGTTATAACAGGCTTATTAAATTTTTCAGCGAGTTTCATTAAGCGTAAAGCTTTTCTGTAACCTTCAGGGTTAGCCATTCCAAAATTGCGATAAACATTAGTTTTGGTATCCCTGCCCTTTTGTTGTCCTATGATCATGACCTTAAACTTATCTAATTTCGCAAAGCCTCCAACAATAGCTTTATCATCAGCATAATGTCTGTCACCATGCAATTCTATAAAGTCCTCGGTCATCAGGTTTATATAATCGAGAGTGAAAGGTCTGTCGGGATGACGAGCTAACTGAACACGCTGCCACCTTGTTAATCCTTTATACAATTCTTCTTTTAACTGTGCAACCTTTGCTTCAAGTCTTGCGATATCTTTTTCAATTTTAAGGCTGCCCGAAGATTCCCTCATTTCTTCAAGTTTTTCCTCAAGCTCAAATATCGGTTTTTCAAAATCTAAAACTGTTTTTCCCATTGCTAAACTTTTTTACTCCACATCTTATTTAATGAACGACCAAGTATTTCAAGATCGAGCCATATACTCTGATTTTTTGCATAATAAAAATCAAGCTTATCCGATTCCGTACCAGCAGTAGAATCAATATACCAGTAACCTGTTAAACCTTTTTTACCCAGATAAATACTTTTATCTGTCTTATCTCGGTTGGGGCCAACAAAACTTTGATTTCCCACAACAACTTCAGGAATTGATAAGACAAACGACTGGAATTCGCTTTTCTTTTTACTAAGCTTAGAAATGAAATATATGAAAGGATATATGAAAAACAAAACAAACAGACCTATAATGAGATCAAATAAGCGTTTTATAACCTTTAGCAATGGATTTGAAATATTATATTGAACATCAATAAGCGGTATATCATCAACCATTGAAACGGACGTCTTGCCAATAATAAAATCCAAACCAGTACCGCATATTTTAAATTCTACAGTTTCATACTGGTTGTTGGCAACGACCGACATCATTTCACCATAACTCAATTCTTCTGAAGAAAAGATCACTTCGCTTATTTTATATTCCTTGATAATCTTTTTAATATTTTCCAGGCTACCAATCACTTCAAATCCTGAAATCGATTTTCCTAAATCGCTATGAGACTTACCAATCAATCCAGCTACGCTTCTATAATCTGTTCTTTTAGATTTGAGTTTTTCAGCAACCTGGATTGCGTGAGAATTTATTCCCACAATTAAAGTTTTTCTTTTTCTTATGTCATCGATAGTAACACCCACTCTAAAAAAAAGCTTTAGGAAAATTCTCCAGAAAGAAGTTATAAAAATCAAGAGCAGATATGTTATAAGTACAACTGCACGACTATATGCAAACTGTTTAAAGAAAAAAGTCGCCGATGTAAGAATGATAAAACTTGTTACAACAGAAATTATATTTCGAAAAACCGAAAGTGTGTCCCTCTTGTAAACTCCGACAATTGATGAAATAAATATATGTAGAAAAGCTGGCAGAGTATAAATAATCAAATAATGATATGGCTGAAAGCCAAGCCAGTCCGAATAATTTATATAAATGCGCTCTGCAAGTAGAAGACAAAGATCGAAAAGCAAGAAATCTACTAATGCGGAAAGAAGAGATAATTTTCTTTTACCCAGAAATGCCAGGATGCTTCTCACAACAATTGCTGCTCGAAGAATTACTTCAATAATAAATGAGCTTGAAAAATGCTTTTTAACAAACAAATGCATTGCCTCGTAAAATACTTTTGTTTCATCCAGACTGCTTCTCCTTGTACTTTCACCTTTGTAATGAATTATTTGAGTTGTATGAACGTAAAAAACTTTGTAACCAGCTTGTTTTATCCTGTAACTCAAATCAAGGTCTTCGCCATACATAAAAAAATGTTCATCGAATCCCCCCACTTTTTCGTACACTTCTCTTCTAATCATCATAAATGAACCTGAAATTGCATCAACTTCATATGTTCGATCGATATCAAGATAAGTCAGATTGTAGCGGGCAAATAACTTACTTCCTGGAAACAGGTTACTTAATCCGGTAACTTTGCAAAAGGATGTCCACGGTCCGGGAAAACTTCTTCTGCAAGCAAGCTGGAGTGTGCCATCAGGGTTTAAAATTTTGCATCCTGCTAATCCTGCATCCGGATTCTTTTTAAAGAAGCAAATCATCTTATCAAAGGTATCTTCACTTACCACAGCATCAGGATTTATAAGAAGAAGAAATTTCCCGTTTGCCATTTTTAGTGCCTGGTTATTAGCTATGCCAAAGCCAACATTACTCTGGTTTTCGATTAGTTTTACAGATGGAAATTTTTCTTTAATTAAATTAACACTTCCATCGTCTGAAGCATTGTCAACAACTATAACTTCTTTTGTAATGTTTGTAGATGCTTTTTCAATAGAATAAAGAAGGTTTTGTAAAAATTCTTTTACATTATAATTCACTATTATGATCGAAAGATCCAAATGCACACCTACTTTAATATTCCGAACATACTCCACAATCTTAATTTCCATACCATAACGATAGCTTCACGTACGATCTTCCGGGACATTTTTGATTTGCCTTTTACACGATCAATAAAAATTATGGATAGTTCTTTTATTTTAAATCCTTTTTTCCACGCTTTGAATGTCATTTCAATCTGAAATGCATATCCGTTGGATTTTACTTCATCAAGGTTAATCGCCTCAAGCACTTCTTTCCGAAAACATTTATACCCGCCCGTTGCATCGTGTACAGGTAAACCAGTAATCACTCTAGAATAAATATTTGCAAACATACTCAGCATTAATCTGCTCATTGGCCAGTTCGCTACATTCACACCTTCTTTATACCTGCTACCAAGCACAAGGTCATATTTTTTTATTTCCTTTAAAAATTTTGGGATCATTTTGGGATTATGAGAAAAATCGGCGTCCATTTCAAATATATAATCATAATTATTTTGGAGGGCAAATTTGAATCCGTCAATGTATGCAGTACCAAGTCCCATTTTTTTCTCGCGCTTAATCAATTTTATACGCGAATTTTTTTTTGCTTCATCCTGAACAAAATCTGCGGTTCCATCGGGCGAATTATCATCAACAATAAGTATATCAATGTTTTCGTTTTTCGATAAGACTTCCGGAATTAATTTTGGCAGATTTTCCAGTTCGTTATACGTGGGAATTATTATCAATATTTTTTTCTTTTCCATAAAATTATTTTCGATAAATCAAATACTGTTTATCACTTACCAAATTGACCTTTTCCAAATAATACAACGAATATAGTTCTGATAATAATTTTAAAATCCATACGAAGCGACATATTTTCAATATAGAAAAGATCATAACGTAGTTTTATTTTTACATCCTCTACAGATTCATCATATTTATGTTTTACCTGTGCCCAGCCTGTAATACCCGGACGAACTTTTAATCTCCTTTTGTAATAAGGAATTTCTTCTGCAAGTTTTTCAACAAAATATGGTCTTTCCGGTCTCGGGCCTACCATACTCATCTCACCTTTCAACACATTAAACATCTGAGGGATTTCATCCAATCTTACTCTTCGTAAGATCTTTCCAACTTTTGTCACGCGTGGGTCGTCCTTCCTTGACCAAACCGGACCTGTGTATTTTTCAGCATCCTTTATCATAGATCTGAATTTAAGAATTTTAAAAGTTTCACCATTCATTCCGCTCCTGTCCTGTTTAAAAAGTAAAGAACCCCGGCTATCCACTTTAATTGCTATAGCAGTAAGAATTGTAACTGGCAAAGTGATTATCAAAATTATTAATGAAATTATAATATCCAGAAGTCGTTTTAATTTTTTCTCCCATTCAGGCATCAGTTCAGGCATAATATCGATGAGCGGCATACCATAAATTTGTGAAGTCTTTGCCTGCCCGCTTAAAATTTCATACAAATCCGGAACGATTTTAATACCTACATCTTTTTGAGATTCCAGAACAGAAATTATATATATTAACCTTTCGTGATCTTCCCTTTGAAAAGCAACGATAACTTCTTTGGAATTTGTTTTTTCTACAATAGGAAGTATTTCTTCTATCGTACCAAGCACTTCTGTATCCTTATAAAATTTTCCAGTATACTTTGGATTTACAGCAGCATACGCAACTACATCAAGTCCTAGTGCAGGATGTTCAATAATTTGATCATGAACCTCCCTGGACTTTTGATTAAATCCTGCTATAACAGCATTACGTCTGCCTATACCTTTAACAAGTAGTCTACGTTGAAAACCACGAATAGCTATTCTACCGGAGCCAACAAGAAAAATTAATAGTCCCCAATAAATAAAAATTAAAATTCTTGTATTGCTTTGAACGTTATGAATATAATCATCTATAAAGATGACACCAAAAAGAATGAATACTCCAACAAATGTAGATTTAAACAATGTTGATATTTCATCAAAGCGGGAAGAAGCAAACCATGTGCGATACATTCCAACGAAAGTGAATACAATAACCCAGTAAACATATACGACAAACATCGGGATAAATACTTCGGGCATAGTAATAAGCTGAAACCAGCCAGACTGAACTCTTATATAAAAAAAGATAATCCAGGCAAGGTTGATAGTTAGGAAATCTGAAAGAAGGACAGATATTTTCTCAAGTTTCTTATTAATCATACCTAATTATCTCGGCGTTGATTCCCAAATATAACTGTGTTTTCTAAATAGAAACCTGAAAAAACCAATAAAGAGTGCCAAATTAGTAAAGTTGAAAAAAAAGATTAAAGTAATAAGGGGTAATCTAATTCTTAATAATGAAAGGAAATATCCAATTATTGAGAGTGAATGAACAATAACCTGAAAATAAAATAATTTCAAAAATATTTCAGAGTAACCTATGAGTAAAATGTTGATTAAAAAAATCAATACCAGAGCAAATGGCATAATCCATCGAATAACTTTATGCGACCAGAAAACAAAAGATAGCAATAGATTTTTACTGATCAACAAACTTTTAAAAATTAACAGTGTTTGGAAATTTGTTGCAGCAAACCTGACCTTTCTATTAAATTCAGACTTAATTTCTTTAGGTACTTCTTCATAAGCTATTGCATTATAATCAAAAATAAACTTGAATTTCTTTTTTAATATGCTGAGGGTAATAAAAAGATCATCAGTAACCGGTTTATTAATTGGGATTTCATCGAATAATATTCTTCTTATCGAAAATATACCGCCATTAGCGCCCATCAGCATCCCCATTTTACCTTCAAAACTCTTCAAAAATGTTTCGTATTCCCAGTAAGTTTTTTCTTTATTACTTTTATTAAATCCTCTTTGCGGTTCAGTTAGAATTAGTCGACCACAAACACCCCCAATCTGAACATCCGAAAAATGCTTAACAAGCCTTACTAATGAATCCTTTTTGAATGTAGTATTAGCATCAGTGAATACGAGGATAGGATTTTTAGAATCATTAACGAGATCATTTAGTACTGCCGCTTTTCCTCTTCGGTTTTTGAATATCTTAACTTTTAACCAATGATATTTTTTGCATAGATCTTGCAAAATCAGGTTTGTTTTATCTGTACTTGAATCCGAACCAACAATTACCTCCAGCTTGTTAAAATCGTAATCTAATCTGGCAATATTCTGCACTCTATTTTCAATTACTTTTTCTTCATTAAAAGCAGAAATTAGTATCGATATTTCGGGAAACTGTTTTCCACCCTTAATTGAATGTTTTTTATAAAAGGATGAAATAATTAGAATGAGTACTGGATAGATTATGTATGTATGCAACAACAGATATACTAATGTCAGAAATATAACTGTAAGAATAAAATTAAATTCCATAAATATTGATCAAGAATTTGCAAACTAAACTGAAAAATCAGCATATAAATTTAAGCATCAAATACTAAATATCTATAATTATCTGAGAATCCGTATTCTGAGTAATTATCAAATATTTTGTTCGTAGTTTTTATTTACATAAAATAAATAACACAAAAAAAAACCGGCATGGATTAATGCCGGCTAAAAGACTCTTTTTCATTCGATTTAGTTAAGTACTTCTTCTTCAACAGAATCCTTCTTGTTTTTTATATTATCAATTGAAATGTGATTGGTTTGATCAATAACGACACCTTGTTCTTCACTACTATCAATTCCTTGTAACCTTGTTTTAAACTTCTCTTTATTCTTTTTACTTTCTTTACTAAATAAATGCTTATAAAAAGTAAGAAAAGCTTTTACTGTTCTTCTCCATTCAGATGGATGAGTAGCTACATTTCTTAATTTCATAACAAAATACGCCGGTCTTAGATAATAATCTCTTCTCGCATAATTACAAAAATCTACTATTTCCTGAGGAGATAGATCGTGTGTGCTTACGACTGTATTATGTAATCCTTCAGGGGTTAGCCATTCATCAAATGATTGTGCCGCTATAAGACCTTCTTTCTTAGCCCAATCATATGCTTCTGTACCAGGATAAATCATTAAGGGGAAAAATTGAGCGGTGTCAGTGTTCATCTTTTTTGCAAGTTGCAAAGTTTCATTCATTGTCTCTAAAGTTTCACCTCGGTTTCCCATCATATAGCAAGCGTGTATAAGTAATCCGGTCTTTTTCGCATTCTCTGCAGCTTTGAATTGCTCTACACGCACACCTTTTTTCATCAATTTTAGTATTTCATTTGATCCACTTTCAAAACCAACAATTATTAATCTGCAACCAGCCTTTTTCATCCAACGCATTGTTTCTTCATCCAGATCAGCTCTAACATTACAGGTCCATGTCAATTTATTTTTCTGTTCAATAAGCAGTTTACAAACTTCTATAGTATGTTTTTTATAAACTGTAAAAGTATCATCCTCAATAGTTACTTCAACAACTTCCGGAAAGTTTTTTTCAATATATTTGAATTCTGCTGCAATACTTTTCGCTGATCTATGACGATAAGTATGCCCATAAAAGTTCTGTGGGTAAACACAAAAAGTACATAAATAAGGACAACCCCTACCTGTATAGACCATCATTTGAGGATATCTTCCTGCAGAAAAGAAATAATCTTTGGGGGCACAAAATCTTTTAAATATTTCGCTTGCAAAAGGCATAGCATCAAGCTCTTCCTGAGTTGCTGCGGGACGATGATCATTAATTATAATTTCTTCACCATTCCTCCAGGTTAAGGAAAGAACTTTTTCCAAGGATTCATTTCGACTTAATCTTTCTGCCAGGTCAACTAAGGTTGCTTCATACTCATTTCGTGCTACAGCATCAATAACTCTAGACTGCTGCAATGTTTCTTTATCACATGCTGTTGCATGGTTACCAACAAGGCAAACAAAACAATCAGGAAATTTTGTTTTTACTTCTTCAGAAAACATGATATCGCTACTAATACTGCCGGTACTTGTTTCAATAACAACTATATCAGGTTTAAAAGATGAAAGTCTTGAAAAAGTTTCTTCAGCAGAAATTGGCTCAGCTGGTGCATCAATTAAGATTATGTTATGTCCATTTTGTTCAGCAACACCTGCAGCTAGTGCTAACCAGATTGGATAGTATACCGTTCCACTTTTAGTTACAGCAGGGCTTCTAGATCCCCTTGAATATTTGGGAAAAAAAGGAGGATTAATAAAAGCAATATTCATAAATTCGCTCTCCAGTCATAGTTTAATTTTATTTACACAGCTCCATTCTTAAATCCAAAGAATAACAACAATATAATGATAAAATTTCAGTCTATTACTTAAATGTTATTGGCAGCTTGGTAATTTTAGTGTTTCAAAATAAACGAAAATGAATAAAAAACCAACAAAAAAATACTTCTGATTCCGATTAGCTAATGTTTAACGGGTATAACTGTTGAATAAATCGATTAATTTAGGCATTTGAACTTCAGGTGTAAATTTTTTTGCCTGCTTAATAGCTTTATCTCTCATCATATTATAAAAAACCTTATCATTCAACAGTGAAATTATACTTTCAGCGAATGATTCATAATCATTTGCATCGAACAACAATCCCCCATCTCCAATTACTTCGGTTAAAGAGGAATTCTTTGAAGACAAAACCGGAACCCCACATTTCATTGCTTCTAAGGGAGGCAAACCGAATCCTTCATAGTACGAAGGAAATAAAAACAATGTTGAAAGATTATATATAATAGGAATATCTTCCTCTTCAACATAGTTTATATATATTACTCTTTCACTCCTTTTCTTAATTTCTTCATACAATTGCTTAAAGCCAAGACTTCGTTTACCAATTAATAAGAATTTCATATCAATACCTCTGGAGAATAAAATATCCGAAATTTTCAAAATCCCACGTATATTTTTTCTTTCTTCAATAGCTCCTATAAAGAGAATAAATTTACTCGGCAAATTATATTTGTTTATCCAAAATTCCCTTTCTTCCTCACTGAAATTTATTGGTTTATATTTTTCATCTGTCCATAAATACATATAACAAACTTTTTCAGGAGATACATTATAATATTTAAGTATATCTTGTCGTGACGATTCGGAAATTGTTATTATTGAATCGCTTCTTTTAATCGATAGTGGAACGATGAAATCCATATACTTTTTATAATAACTTGTAAAAAACTGAGGACAGGCCTTGGTCATGACATCGTGAATGACAATTACATTCTTGTGAAGTGATTTTTTAATAGGGACTAAAATGTACGGAGTAAAAAATAAATCAATATTTTTCTCGGTCAGTAAATTGGGTAAAGAAAAATTGAGCCATAAGTGCTCGCTTAATTGTCTAGGAAGTTTAGTTTGCTGAACTATATGATGTTCATAGAACTTATTATCAAATTTTGTTTTATCGTAAGAGAAAAGAGAGTATTTATTTTTAGAATCAAATTGTGGTAAATAGTGTAATACATTAATTAGATATCTGGTGATGCCAGTAATTCTTTCCCCCAACAGTCGGGCGTCTATACCGATTCGCATAATCTAGAGTCAAATATTTCTGAAAATATTAGTTACTAAATTGATAATCAAATAGCTTCTTCCAAAACTTTGCAATAAATCTTAAAGTGCTCTTTGGCAACATTGTCAAAATTATAAATTGAGATATCACCGTAATTCAGATTTTCTCTTATTAAAGAATGATTTTTATCCAGTTCAACAAACTTTTCAATAAGGCTTGCTTTATCATCTAGTTCGAAACAAAACATTTGATTATTATGCTTTAAGTTTAACTCATTGCTTGTAGGAATATTTGAGATAATAATCGGGGTATTTTGACTCATCGCTTCAATAATCGGCATTCCAAATCCTTCGTATAATGATGGAAATACAAAAGATTTGCTGTATTTATAGAATGTAACAATATCATCATCGTTTAAATATCCCAGTGTTTTTATACCTAAATCATCACGCAATAAATGTTTAAAATCACCAGCGCCCCACCATTTTTGTCCACCAAGAACCATTAATGTATTTTTATCAATTTGATTTTTACTCTTCGCTTCTATAAAAGATTCTAAAGTAAATTTTAGATTCTTTCTTCTAGACAAACTGCCGAGAAAGAAAAAATATGTGTATGGTTGAATTTTGAATTTATCTATAAGTACTTTTTTCGAACCTTCATAATTCCAAAATACATCTCTGATTCCATCATTGATGCATACAATTTTTGCAGGATTAGTACTTGGAAACATTTCAAGAAACTCTCTCCGAATAGCTTCTGTAGGGGTAATAATACAATCTGCTCTTTGAGCGACTTTTTTAATCGAATGCTGATTATATTTTACATAAATAAATGGAACTGTTTCGGGAAACAAAAAAACTCCTAAGTCGTGTACCGTGACAATCCTTTTGCTTTTACCACTAAATAGAGTTGCATAATTATCTTGATAATGAACAATATCATATTTTTGAAACAAAGCTAGAATATTCCTTAAGGCATCCATGCTGAATTTTCTTATTCCTTTGGGTAGAATTTTCAACGCTTCGTAATTGGAAATTTTACAGTTACAATATTTTTTTAAATGTTTATGTAGATTTATTGCTTGTAGGCCTATACCTGTCGGTTTACCAACAGCAGATCTTCCTTCGTCAATTAGAACATTTATAGGGCTACTCTTCATTAACACAACTCACATTCATTTCTGTTTATTGTAGATGAAAATTCAATAATGTATTAATAATGAGATGAAAAAGAAATTATATTTAGACTGCTTTACTAAAAGTAATTTTGTTATTCTGCTATCAATCCGTGTAAATAATATCAGTAAAAATATTTATGGAACTTAGAATTACATTAAAAATAGTAATTATATACATCGCTTTTCAGAATTTTTTTCCCTTTTTGTTGTTCAAATAATCCCACCACCCTAATAGAATCATTTTGATTTTCCGAATTTTATATTTTTCAAATAAAATCAGTCGTGCTATCATCCGTAAATATGAATTAAATTCAATACTAAATAGTTCCGGAAAAATATTTTTATATTTTTTTCTTAGCAGAAACATATTTCTGGTTTTATAATACCACCTAAAAGGTTTATGGTTGTGCGGATGGACTTTTTTCTTAAATATACTAATCTCAGTAAGGTCTGCTTCATTATGATCAAGAACTAAATCATTTATTCGAATCAAATCGTAGTGATGCAAATGCAATTTAAAACAATACTCAATATCCATGTAATCAAGGAAAAAATCTTCATCAAAACCGCCTACCTTTTTATAAACATCCAAGGAAATCAGATTTCCGGAAGTCATGGCCATTGTCACTTTTTCAGTTTTACTAACTACAGGTTTAATATGAGTACCGTATTTATTTCCATGTATTGGCGTAACTAGGCCTACATTATTGCTTCCTTCAAAAATAGAAACACAAGAACTTACTAAATTTAAAGGAGCTTTACTGTCCTGATCCATCGTTAGCAAATATTGGAATCCCATTCCCAATGCTTTATGTGCACCAGCATTTAAAGCTGCTGCTATTCCAAGATTAGCGTTATTAAATATATATTCTACTTTATTATTTGACACGTAGTAAGATTTCACAAAATCTGAAGCGAAATCTGAGTTATCAATTATAAATAGAAATCCAATTTGGGAAATATATGATGTTATATTTTCTAATATATCAGGATCAGGGTTGTATAAAACAACAACTCCCGCAACCTTATTGACCATTAAACTATTATTCCCCACCTATTTGGTACTTTCCAAGAATATTTCTTTTAAAATGAATAAATCCAAATAAAATCATTTTAATTTTTTGATATAATTCCTTCTCATAAAGAAAAGTTCCAATAAGCTCAAATAACATGTTTTTTCTGTCTTCTCTTACATAATTTGGAAATTTCTTTTTATAAATCTTATCAACGTAAAATCGATTCCTGGTTCTATAGTATAACCTTAATGGAGAATGATAACTCGGATAAAAATTTATGGATAAAAATTGTTTTTTAACCGTATTTCCAGGTCGATGAATAATAACAGCTTCACCAGTTTTGATGACCTTAAAACCTATTTTCACTAAAGATATTTTTGACAAAATCGTAATCACATATATTACCTATTATGAGTTTTGCCCCTTTATTCACATTTTCTTCAAAACCACCGCTTAAATCATCTAAAACAACAACTTTTTCATTATTTTTTATAAGTTCATCAACTACATGAGAACCTATGAAACCGGCACCTCCTGTTACTAAAATACTCACTTAAAAATTCACTCCTTCTCATGGTGATTATAATTTTACCAATCACTTTAAAAATACTAAAATTATACTTTGAATTATTTGAATTCACGATAATTTTAAATATTTAGTATTTTCGTCCCCTTTTCTCTTTACAAGATTTCCTTCATCATGTTCTAAGACAATATCA
>JAJDNK010000203.1 GCA_022340715.1 bacterium BMS3Abin03
GATGTGAAGAAAATCGGGCTGGAAGAATTTTTAAGTTCACGACTTGTTACACAATTTGTTTACGACAGACTTTTGAGAAACGAGATAAAAAAATCAGGGAAAGTTGTACTCGGTTCGCTTGCCGGGAAAATAATCGAATCAAATAATAAATTTTATACCGATTCCTTAAGTTATCCTACGCCAAAACTGTTAAATGAAAAATTTCTAACCGGTCACCTGAATTATATTAGTAATGATGATATCGAGATTCCTACGGTAGTTGATAACCGAGGTGAATTAGAAAAATCATTTTCTTACTGGTTATATGATAATAACATTCATAAGAATTCTATTACAGTTAATTTCTTTTCCTCGTGGAAGAAGTTCAGGCATTACAGCCTCATTGAGTTTTTCAATCTTGTACAATATCGCGATCCATAATTAAAATTATTCAAAGATAAGATTGTCCTGATCGGTATAAGCGATCCACAGATCGCAAACACAATAGAAACAACTTTTAATAATCACTTGCCTGGCGTTGCTTTGCATGCTTTCGCCCTAGACAATCTTCTAAAACATCGCTGGCTGAGAAAGGATCTATTTGTTCCTTCGGCTAGTATTTTCATCCTTTCCCTGATTGGTTTTGTTTTTATCCAATCAAAATCAAAGAAGCCGTTTGTTTACCTTGTTTTCTTTAGCACATTTTTAACAATCGGTTTTATCTTGTTCACCTTTTTGAATTATACTCTTGCTTTTTCTTTTTTCATTATACCGTTTTTATTCTTAGTAATTACAGACCTGTAAGTCTATCTGTTTGAAAAAAGAAATCTTTTGCATAGCACATTGAATAAATGTGAAGTACTGAAAAATCTGCTCTCCTCAAAACAGGAACAATTATCAAAACTTCAGAATGAATTAGATCTTACAGATGAAAGCAGCACCGGCGAATTACTTGAAAAAATAAAATCATTAAAAAACGATATAGAAAAACTAAAAGAGAATGAGGAAGACAAAACAGCAGCCGCAACAGATTTTGATAGTGAAACAAAAGATTTTTACGGAATAGTATACCGCTCAAAAGCAATTAACGATGTTGTTGAGATCATCAAAAAAACAGCGCCCGAGGATGCAACTGTTCTTCTTATCGGAGAAAGCGGAACAGGTAAAGAAATAGCAGCAAAAGCGATCCATACTTTAAGTAAAAGAAAGGATAACAATTTTGTAGCAGTAAATTGTGCGGCATTAAGCGAGTCGCTGCTGGAAAGCGAATTGTTCGGACACATTAAAGGCTCGTTTACAGGAGTCACGGGTGATACGATCGGTAAGTTTGAAGTTGCGGATAAAGGAACAATATTTTTAGATGAGATTGGAGAAACTTCTGAAAACTTCCAGGTAAAACTTTTAAGAGTGCTGCAAAACGGTGAAATTGAAAAAGTTGGTTCATCAAAGCAGCAGTTTGTGAATGTGAGAATTATTGCAGCAACAAACAAAGAACTTGACTCTGCTGTTAAAGAAAAGAAGTTCCGTGAGGACATTTATTACAGGCTGAATGTAATTAAAATTGAATTGCCTCCTTTACGAGAAAGAAAAAAAGACATTGAAGTCTTAACGGCTCACTTTTTAAAAAAGGAAGCCCCCGATATCAATATATCAAAAGCTGTACTGGAATCTCTTTTAAACGCTCCATGGAAAGGAAATGTAAGAGAGCTTGAGGCGGTGATAAAACGTGCTGTTATTCTTGCAAAGTCCGAAAACAGAAATATGCTTCAACTTTCTGATCTTCCGAAAGAATTGATAAAAATAAGCAAATATGAATTTGATGATCTCGTACTGGAATCGCTGCGTAATAAAATGTTTTTTTATTCTTCAATAACCGAAACTGCAAAAGAGCTTGGAAATGTTAACAGAACTACGGTGGTGGAAAATTTCCGGGGAATAACATTCAAAACTTTGTATGAAAACGACTTTGAGCAAATCAAAAGTGCTGGCATTATTGCCGGAACTGATGAAACAGAGATTAGAAAAAAAGTTGAGGAAAAAATTCAGACATTTTTAAATAACATCAGGAAGGATATAGAAAAATCCGGCTCCGGCAATTTTGATGAAATCCGGTCGAAATTCTCATCCAAGTATAAAAATCTGCCTGTAAAATTTCATTTTTGCCAGGACGAAGTAATCAAATGGCTATTAAGTCACAAAGATTGAGTAACCTTTTTGTTAATTTTGTCGTCATAAACTAATATCGTTTATCAAACAGCAGGGTGAACTATGAAAACCAGATCATTACCAATCATTTTATTTTTATTTACCGCACTTATTTTAAGTGAAAATGCATTTGCACAGGATTCAACGGAAACCAAAAAACATAAGTGGGAATGGGACTGGGAGTTCGAGGGTTTCGACGAATGGTTTAATTTCAGGATGCCGAGCATTTCCATCGGCTACGGATTAACTGACCTTGAACATAAAAAAATAACCGATCCTTTTTCAGATGTAAATCTTATCGATCTAAAACTTGGCCACACAGAAAGAAAAACCAGCCGTTATTCGGAAAGTCTGTTAAAGTACAGCTACGATTATTTATTCCTCGATCATATCTCAAGCGACTTAGCCGGCAGTTCAGATAACACAGGCGAATTAAATTCAAAAACGTGGCGGGTCGGTTTTGGTCATTCGAAGGGCTACGGGTATAGAATGGGGCAAGCTGCCATTATACCTTATTACACTACATCTTTCGAATGGAGCAAACTGGATTTTACAAACCCGGCAACAAACTCAACCGATCAACATTTGCTTGATAGATTTGAAGATGGAGTGCGTTTCGGAACTAGTAGTGAAGGTGGATTGAAAATTGTAGCAACATCGCTCGTTACACTTGAAGTCGGTTATGAGCGAACAGTAGTTTTTGAAAGACATTTATTCTGGAAGTGGGCAGGCAGCGGAATAATTGAAGCTGCGAGCCAGGGATTACTCGATGTATTTATTAAGGAAATTATGAAATCTTCTCCTGCTGCGGGACCTGTTGTATACTTTGTACTGAAAAGTGCTTTAGGTTACGGCATTTATGAACTGAGACAGGATAAAATGAACTGGCCATTTAAGAGTTCTGCACCGTTATCTTTCGATTCATTTAAGTTCGGTTTAACGTTTACGTTTTAATAGTCATCAATGTGAGGCTCACCTTGAAGATGAGTCTCACTTGAAAATACCTAAGATTTCACAAACTTCACTTTAATATTCACAATTTCAGATTTGCTTGCGTTTCTTACCGGCGGTCCCCACGTACCGGCTCCGCAGGTTACGTAGTATTGTGTGTTGTCTTTCTTAAGATAACCCCAGCTAATTTCATAGACTAATTTTGTAATTAAATTGTTAGGGAAGAACTGCCCGTGATGCGTATGCCCTGAAAGCTGAAGATCGATACCGTTGTTCTTCGCTTCATCCAATCCCGATGGTGTGTGATCCAGCAAAATTAATGGATAAGATTTATCAACCCCGGCAATGATATCTTCAAGGGATTTTCTGTTCTTTCCTGTAAAACCGGAAATGCTTCTGTCTTCTCTTACAACGACATAAAAATTATTATCTATTTTAATCGCTTCATCACGCAATACGGTTAACCCAAATTCTTTCATATATTTATCTGCTTCTTCAACACCATTTATAAACTCGTGGTTGCCGTTTGAGGTATAAACACCGTATTTAGATTTTAACTTCTTGAATGATTCACCTATCCCAAGTCTTTTTAAAACTTCTGCCCTGTCGTCAACTATATCGCCGGGAAATAAAATTATATCGGGATTCAGGCTGTTTATCTTTTCAACGATGTTTGATAGAAACTTTTCCTCGTTTATAGGTGAAAGATGGATATCACCAGCCATAACGATATTAAGTTCACTCAGTTTTGAAGATCCTTTTGGTATTTCAATATCCAGGGTATTAATGTGAATATTTCTTGTGTTTATATATCCCTTAATTACAATAACCGAAACAAGAATTAATACAATGGCTGCGGTTATTAATTTTACCCTTTCATAATTTTTAACGATAATTTCAGGAAACAGGTGGAACTGAAA
>JAJDNK010000230.1 GCA_022340715.1 bacterium BMS3Abin03
ACTATAATTATATTAAAAAAATACATAAATTTAAAATACAGCAGCATTAAATTTAACAATTATTTATGATTCATAAATCCATTACTTTGGATTCTCTTGCAGAGTCTGCTTTCAGGGCAATGAAAAATTCCTACTCACCCCATTCAAAATTCAAGGTAGGCGCTGCCCTTTTAAGCTCAAAAGAAAATATTTATATAGGAACAAATGTTGAATTCGATGCATTTTCTCTCACCGTTTGTGCGGAAAGGTCTGCCCTATTCAATGCTGTTTCACACGGGGAGAGAAGTTTTACTAAGTTAGCTATAGCCACGAATTCTCAAAAATTCAAATTTCCCTGTGGTTTATGCCGTCAGGCTCTAATTGAATTTAGTCCCGAACTGGAAATAACGCTTTTTAACAGTAACAAAAAATCAAGGAAAATCATTCTCAAAGAGCTGCTGCCCGAATATTTTAAACTTTGATATATACAGAAACTTAAAACAACAGAATTCTTAATATAATGACTGATTTAGAAAATTTTAAGAGAAATTTTACAGGCCAAATCGAAGTAATTTGCGGCTCCATGTTCAGCGGAAAAACGGAAGAATTAATAAGGAGATTAAGGCGGGCACAAATTGCAAAGCAAAAAGTTGCGATTTTCAAACCCAGAATAGATAACAGGTTCAGTGAAAATGATATTGTTTCACACAACAAACAAAGCATCACATCTACAGTTGTAGATTCTGCGGATGAAATTCTGCTTTTTTCAGCAGGTGCAGAAGTAATCGGTATTGATGAAGCCCAGTTTTTCGATAATAATCTTGTTAAGGTTTGTCAGAAGCTTGCAGACCAGGGAAAAAGGATTATTGTAGCAGGACTTGATACGGATTACCGCGGAGTGCCTTTTGAACCAATTCCCGAGCTGCTTGCTATTGCAGAATATATCACAAAAACACTTGCGGTTTGCGTAAAATGCGGCGCTCCCGCCAACAGAACTCAGCGTATAACCAAAGATAGTGACCGTGTGGTGGTCGGTGCTTCAGATGTTTACGAAGCAAGATGCAGAAATTGTTATGAGCCCCCGGAGGACGGGAATGGATAAAATAATAACAATATTCGGTTCCGGTGAATCAAATTTAAAAAGTTCGTTTTACACAGAAACAGAAGAACTCGGAAAAACTCTCGCTGAGAATGGTTTCGTTATATGCTGCGGAGGCTACGGCGGAACAATGGAAGCTGTATGCAAAGGAGCAAAATCAGCCGGGGGTAAAACTATAGGTATTACTATAGATTATCCGGGGAGTAAACCGAATAAATATGTGGATGAAAATGTTGTCATGCCCAACTGGGTTGAGCGCCTGATGGAATTAATCGCAATAGGTGATGCTTACGTTGTTCTAAAAGGCGGCTCCGGCACGCTTGTTGAAATATCGTCGGTTATTGAAATGATGAATAAAAAAATAATGAAAGAGAAACTTATGGTATTTTACGGCGGTTTCTGGAAGGATGTAATTAAGACTTTAAAAAACGACCCGCAGCATCTTCATAAAATTATCAAATCAAATATTATATTTGCCTCAAATCTGAAAGAGATTTTGAACAGCTTAAAATCTCTGTAATTCAAATTACTATTTATTTTCACTGCTTAAAACTTCTTAACCGCATCGGTCAGAAAATCAAACCCGAACAGCATAGTAAAATAGAACTTCCACTCTTTCCCGTATGTAACAAGCTTTTGCTCGTTTGTTGTTGAGGGGAAATATGCAGAGAACTTATCTAACCCATAAGCAGCAGTTAACGCAAAGCTTGTCGGATAAACATAATATGAGTATGTCTGCAGGCGGATTTCGGCGCCAATATCCTTTTTCAAATCTTTTAACCTCATCGCATTCCCGTTCCATGCATTTCCTGCATCACCAAATACAGAGAAGAAAATCTTATCGAAATAAAACTGAAGAAAATTGAAATCCAGGTTTTCGGAAACCGGAAACCTGTAATATAAATTCAGTGATGCATACTTGTTTCCGCCTATAGCGTAAAAAGGATACCCTTTCATTCCGGGGAAACCGCTTGCATAAAAATCGAAAAAGTTATCCTGTGTTTTTCCCAAAATTGACCCCCCTCTTATCCTGAATCCCAATGCGCTTGAATTAAACAAACCGAATGACTCTGCCCAATCTGCTTCCAGTCTGTGGAATTTCGCCGAACTAAACTCCTCGACAAGGTTACCCTGGTCATTAACTACAAAGGAGGGATTTAAATAATTGAACTCGTAATCGTACCTTAGTTTAATGTGTCTTCCTATAGGATTTATATCATCATTTTTAGAATAGCTGTAGTTTGAATAAGTGTATGTCAGAGAGAGGTCCCTGCCGTTAAAATAATTTGTTGATGAGGAAGGCACCTGCTGTCCGATAGACTTAAAGAAAAACTGGTCGAATGCAGATGAATAACGGGATATAGAAAATCCAACTTTCAAGTTATGATTGTAATTTATTATTTTGAAAGCCATGTCAAAATCGAATTCCAGCAAATCATAAGTAATATCAACAGGAATGGTGTCTATTCCGGCAACAAGATCTGCGTTGGTTTTTCTTGTAACATTATATCCCGAAAGTGTGAAGTGCGGAACGAAACCGAGTTTCTTAATGAAAAACTTCTTGAAAAAAGGAACACCGTTGTCATAATCAAACTGCAGGAACAGGTCTCTCTCGAGATTCCAGTTCATCGAAGCTCCCCCGAAGATTCCCATCCTTCCGAGCACATCCTGAGAATAAAAATAGAGTCCCGGTTTTAATTCCTTTAAGAAGCTTGTGTTTTTTGTATAATTATCATACCTGATTACAGGAATAAGAAATAAAGGGGTTGCAACGTTATTATAAACGGTACTGGGGTTTTGGGGAGGATTATCATCATTAAAATTATGAAGCTTTACCCAGTTAAACCTGTCTTTTGAAATTGATGAATTTGAATCCGTTTGCACAGCATACTTTTCAACAAGGCGTTCGGGCGGATTATAATTTGCATCTTTAGAGGCAACCGTAGAATCAATTCCCGAAGCATATTTCAAAAGACTTATTTTGTATCCTGTGGAATTAAATGACGCATAAGTTAAATTACCGTTGCTGTCTACAGAAGGCATGAATGCCCCGCCGAGAACATTGGTGACCTGTTCCAGCATGCTTTTCCTTCCCTGCGGAGGGACTTTTAATTCATTTGTCAAATCGTATCGGTAAACATTGTATATTCCGGTAAAATCAGCACTCAAGTATAAAAACTTCCCGTCCTTAGAGTAAGACGGACATCTGAAATCGATGGTACTGTCCTGGAACATTGATTCAATTTTCGCGGAGTTAACATCTATCCTTTCGACGCTTCTTCCGTCGGTTTTTGAATAACCAAAGATTATGTATTCTCCACCGGGAGACCACCGGGGTGCGTAAATTTGTTCACCGCTGGAAAAGTTTGTGAGCTGTGTAACAACTTTGATTTTCTTTCCGTCAGGATTGTTGGCAATAAAAAGATTTTGTGTTCCGTCTTTATTTGTAACAAAACATATCTGTTTTCCGTCTTTTGAATACGAGGGTGAATGAGCGCGCAGGGTAAATGTAACCTGTTTCTCTTCTTTTGATTTTATATCATACTCATACAGGTCATATACACTTTTTGCATGTATTGTTGGTTTGTTTCTTCTTGCGAAAATAATTTTTTTCCCGTCCGGTGACCATGAATACGAGCCGCTGACACGCGCAATTAATAATTCATCATCCTTTTTTCCTTCTTTATGGATAAATAAAGAAGTAGCACCGTAGTCATAAGTTTTGTTTGAAAGATAAGAAATTTCTTTTCCGTCCGGAGAGTATTCCGGGAAGTAATTTGCAAATCCCACATCTGCGATTTCCTCACCTGCTATAAGATTAGGTTTAAGTTTATTTATACGGTCTGAGTAATCTTTCTTAAGATACTCTTTCCATTCCTTATACAAATCCGCGCCCGATTTTCCGATTGCTTTTTTAAATGCTGCTTCGCAATTAAGTGAAAAAGTGTTTCCAAGATATTTCGAGATTTCCCTTAGTTTATCTTCACCGTATTTTTCAGAAATATACCTTACAAGAGCAAAACCGTGGTTATATATTGATTCAGCAGTAAGGGTTGTAATTGATGCAAACTGCCCCATTTCTTCCCATGTCATCATCTTACCGCCCAGCACTTCCATTCTTAATAACATATCTCTGTGTGCATCCCACATATCATATCCAAGCTGCTGCCTCTGGTATTGTGCTACACCTTCAGCCAGCCAAGCAGGAACATCCGAACCGGATAACGGGTAAGACACTATTACATTGGGATAACCATATAGCACATCCGGTCTTCTCTCGTCTTCGTAATTGAGCCATTGGAGGTAAATAGACGGCATCTTAGTCGAAAATTTCATTGCAGACTGTATCTGTACTATGTGCGTATACTCATGAGTTATTACATTCCTCAGCCAGTCATGTGTTCCTCTTAAATCGAAGTCCAGCGCATTTGAGGCAATTTCTATCCTGTTGCCGTAATAATCGGTAGCGCCGTTTGAATAATCCGATTCATCATTAACTATCCATGATGTTTTAGAAGACGGTTTGTAGTTGTACAGTGAAGTTATCGGACCGTAAATCTCCTCAGCTATTTTGGCAACAGTGTTAGCGGTTCTTTCAGTACCTTTATGATAATGGACATAAAAGTGTGCGGTTTCAATTGTAAACCATTCCAATTCGGGATTGGGGTTGAACTGAGCAAAACTTGTTATATTAAATGCTGAGAATAATAATATTATTACAAAATATCTTCTGAAAAACATATAATGATTCTAAAATTTAATGTTTGAACTTTAAATTGTTTAATAAATCCAGAAATTACCAATTAACATAGTTAACTGATAATTTATGTTATATCAATGAAAAAATACTGCGAAATAAAATGCGGGTATAAAAAAGGCTATAAACTGATATGTTTTATTATTGAAAAAGGATTCATTAATACAAATTTACAATAATATTTATAAAACACAATTGCAATATATTTGTAGGATTATTTCTAAAATTAACCTTATTTGTTAACAATTCTGTATATCTTATCATCTCCTTCTCTTACCGTTCCCCTGCCGTCACGGTTGCTGGTGCAAAAATAAATCGAACCGTCTGGTGCTTCTTCTATATCTCTTATTCTTCCAAAGTCAATTTCTTTCATTTTATTATATGAGATAATCTTTTCCGGGTCGTTTTCATCGATAATCACCCTGATTATTCCTTCACCTCTTAAGCAACAAAAGAAAAAATTATTGTTAAATTCAGGAAACATGTTCCCTTTATAAAACATTGCACCGGCAGGAGCTACCGCAGGAGTAAACTCAAGCAGCGGGTCTTCCATTCCTTCTTTATGCATTTTATGGTGGACAACGGGCCAGCCGTAATTATTACCTTTCTTAATAATGTTTACCTCATCACCTCCGCCCGGTCCATCGAATCCCGAAGGACCGTGCTCGGTTTCATACATTATATCGGTTCCCGGGTACCAGGCAATACCCTGCGGATTTCTGTTTCCGTAGCACCACACGGGATTATCAGGAAACGGATTATCTTCAGGTATGGAACCATCAGAATTTAATCTGAGAATTTTACCGTTAAGCTTATTAATATCCTGCGCATCTTCCTTATCACCTGCATCACCCGTTGTTATATATAATTTCTTATCGGGACCGAACCTCAGCCTGCACCCGTCATGAAAACTTGCCCCGCGGATATTATCAAGCAGTGTTTTTTCTTCCGTAATTGTATTACCGGCATCTTTGAATCTTACAATTTTAACATACACATCATCATTGTTTCCATATGTATAGCTGAAGTAAATATATTTGTTGTTTTCATAATCCGGATCCAGAGTCATTCCCATTAATCCGCCCTCACCTCTGGAAGCAACTTCACCAAAAGTATAAAGCGGATTATCTGACAATTTACCGTTCTCTATGACCCGGAGATTGCCGTTTCTTTCAGTAATAAGAATTCTGTTTGAACCTGTGAACACTATACTCCATGGAACCCATAGATTATTTGCAACAACTTCAATTGTATAAGAATTTGATTTGATGTGTTCTTTTCCTGAATATAAATCTCCGCCGGTTGATTTTTCTTTGGAACAGGAAAAAAACAGGAAAATAAAAGTGGAAATAATTAAAAATTTCTTTGATTTTGTCATAAAAAATATATATACACGTGTTTTAACATAATTTTTTCAATAAGAGTTTAAAAATGGGATTTTAAATGTAACATTTTTTTACATTTTAAGTTGTTTTAAACTGTTATATTATGCAACTTTGTAGATATATTTAACGTCTAACTAAATATATGATTCATTAACTAGCCCTCATTTTAATTAATCAAGATAAATCTATGCGTTTTATAAGAATAATTGCAGTTTTTACAACTCTCTTGCTTGTTTCAAATTTTAGTTTTTCCCAACAGGGAAGTATTCTAACTTTAAGACAGGCAATAAATTCTGCTGTTGAAAAAAACACTAGCGTTGTTAAGCTCGAAAATCAAATCGAAGGACAGCAGAGTACGGTAACAGCGAAATACGGCAGTCTCTTTCCTACTCTTTCATTCACTACAGGATGGACAAGATCGAACCAAGTGGGCCCGCTGTATTATAATGGCATTAATATTGGTACAAGGGACGAAACTACAAATAACTATAGTTTATCATTGCGGTCTGACCTGACTATTTTCAACGGTTTCAGCAACTATGAGAATATAGATGTTGCAAGAATGACTGAACGGAATCTTTATACTCAAATGCTGAAAGCAAAACAGGATGTTGTTCTGACAGTACTGAATAATTATATCACTGTACTGAAAAACGACCAGATTGTAAAAAT
>JAJDNK010000253.1 GCA_022340715.1 bacterium BMS3Abin03
CACACAGCACATACGATTACTATTATTACAGTGGTACGGGAAGAACTGTTCGGAAAATAGCAAATAAAGAGATTCTTTATTCGCTTTATGTTCTGGCGATGGCTAACAAAGGTGATATCTCAACAATGAATTATTACAAAGCAAGACCTCATTTACTTTCCGAAGATTCACGTTATCTTCTTGCCGGTGCTTACGCTTTGATGGGAAGATGGAATGCTTATTATGAAATTGTTCCTAATGCATACGAACCGATTAAACCTCTACGATTAACCGGCGGCTGTTTTGATTCCGATATCCGGGCAAATGCAATAATGTTGAATGTTCTTCTCCAGGTAGAACCAACGAGTAACCAGATTCCTTATATAATTAAATATCTTTCGCAAAATGCGGACAGGATGTACTCAACACAAGAACGTTCGTTTGCATTTCTGGCTCTTGGTAAAGCTGCAAGTATAAATGCTAATACAGATGTAACGATAGATATTTTAGCGAATAATAAATCATTAGATAAGTTTAACGGAAAAGATCTTACCATCACTGATGAGAAGCTAAACGGCGCCAGGATAAAACTTAAATCTTCCGGCAAAGGCAATGTTTATTATTTCTGGAGCGCGGAAGGAATAAAGTTAAATGAAAAAGTGAAAGAAGAAGATTCTAATGTTAGGGTAAGAAGAGAATATTACAGTTATAAAACCGGGAGAAGAATTATTGACAATAGATTTTACCAGGGTGAGTTGCTGGTTTGTAAAATATCGTTAGCGGGAATGGAACGCTCTGCAGAAAATGTTGTTATCACGGATATGATTCCTGCAGGATTTGAAATTGAAAATCCGAGATTAAATGCGGCAACAAATTTAACCTGGAAACCTCAGTATCCAATCAATGTTCAGTACATGGATATCAGAGACGACAGGCTGTTATTGTTTACAAACCTGGAAAGAAATAGAAATCGTGAGTTCTATTATTTGCTGCGAGTAGTAAACCAGGGAACATATCAGTTACCTGTAATCGGTGCAGAAGCAATGTATGATCAGGAATTTCATTCATACAACGGTGCCGGAGTAATTAAAATTCTTCCAAGGTTGGGTGAATAGAAAAATTGTTTTATGAGGTCATTCCCGTGAACCGATGCAGGAGGCGAATCGGGAATCTGACCTTTTCTTCGGAGTTTGATGTTGATCAAGCCTCAACTCGTCAGATTCCGGGCTCATTTCATTCGCCGGAATGACTTATAAACTGATAAAAAAGTAATGAAACAGAAATTTAAAAAATACATCCACTCCAAATCCACAAAGATTGTTCTTGCAATCTTTGTGCTGGGGATAATTCTGGATTTATTATTTCCTCTTCCAAACCTGAAACAATATTCCAAACAAATTTTGTCAGACGATGGGACTCTTCTTACAGCTTATCTTACTGGGGATGACAAATGGAGAATGCGTACAAATATAGAAGATGTTTCACCGGAACTGGTAAAAGCGATCAATGAAAAGGAAGATAGCTGGTTTTACTGGCATATCGGTGTAAATCCCGTTTCTGTTGTGCGTGCACTTTATTCGAATATAATAAGCGGAAAAAGAGTTTCCGGTGCTTCAACAATCTCAATGCAGGTTGTACGACTGCTCGAACCGAAAGACAGAACTTATCTAAACAAAATCCTTGAAATATTCAGAGCTGTTCAGCTTGAGCTTCATTATTCAAAAAAAGAAATACTTGAAATGTATTTAAGTCTTCTGCCGTTTGGTGGAAACATAGAAGGAGTTGAATCCGCATCATATATTTACTTTAATAAACCGCCGAAGCAATTAAGCCTTGCACAGGCAATTTTGCTCGCTTCAATTCCAAACGATCCTAATTCCAGAAGACTCGATCAAAACAACGAAGATGTGAAAGTCGCAAGAGATTACTGGATAAATTATTTTAAAGATCATCACACTTTCTCTGACAAAAATCTTGATGATGCTTTTGAAGAACCTGTTGAGTTTAACAGGTATGCTGTTCCTGTTTTAGCGCCGCATTTTTCATATTACATAAAAGAACATTCCAACGGCGATGTAATAAAAACAAATTTAAATCTTCGTATTCAGAAAACGGCAGAAAATTTATTATACAATCATGTTCAAAGAGTAAATCCAAAGGGGGTAACAAACGGGGCAGTTCTGATCATCGATAATAAAAATTCATCAGTTGTTGGTTACTGCGGTTCAGCGGATTTTTATGATGCAGCTTCTTCAGGTCAGGTCAACGGTGTTATTGCAGTAAGATCGCCCGGTTCTACTTTAAAAGCTCTTTTGTATGCTTACGCTTTCGATGAAGGAACAAATACACCGAAAACAAGATTACTCGATATACCAACAGACTTTCACGGTTATGAACCTGAAAATTATGATCTGAAGTTTTATGGAAATGTAACAACAGAGTTTGCACTCAGGAATTCTTTGAATATTCCCGCAGTCAGGTTACTTCAGGAAATACGTTTGGAGAATTTTATTAATCTTCTTGAAAAAAGCGGCTTTAGCGAAATTGCAGAAAGTAAAAAGAATCTGGGTCTCTCATTAATATTAGGCGGCTGTGGTGTTACACTTGAAGAATTGACGAGAATGTTTTCTTCCTTTGCTAGAAATGGTGAATTGCATCCATTAGCTATTACTAAAGATGATCTTGAAGATGACAACAAAGTCCAGGTTTTTTCAAAAGCATCTTCATATCTAATCGCAGAAATTCTCTCCGGTTTTGATCGAAACGATATTGCTGATCTTTCAAACTATTCACAGCTTCCCAAGTTTGCGTGGAAGACAGGAACATCTTATGGTAAACGTGATGCGTGGGCAATCGGCTTTAATCCTGATTACACAATCGGAGTTTGGATGGGAAATTTCGATGGTAAAGGCTCACCATGTTTATCAGGTGCAGAGATCGCGGTTCCTTTATTATTTGACCTGTTTAATTCAATAGATTATAAACCGGAAAAAAAGTGGTTCAGCAAACCTGAAGACATTATCAAAAGAAAGGTTTGTGCTGAATCCGGTTTACTTCCGAATAAATATTGCAGCAAGTTAGTTACGGATTATGCAATTAAGAACAGTTCGAATAACTTGATTTGTAATATTCATCAACCCGTTTATGTAAATAAGAATGAATCTGTTCAGTACTGTACAGAATGTCTTCCTTCAAACGGTTATAAAAAAGTTGTTTACCCGGTTTATGCTCCTGAGTTAACTGTATGGCTTGAACAAAATAATTACAATTTTAAAAAGCCTCCTTCACACAACCCACAATGTCAGGCGAAATTTACTTCTGATGGACCAAGGATTTTATCACCCTCGGAAGATTATGAATATCTGCTTGAGGAAAATTCTGGGCAGGAAATTATGCTGCTTGCTGCTTCGGACAGTAAAGCAAAATTTCAATACTGGTACGTGAATGATAAGTTCTATAAAAAATGTAAACCCGGTGATAAAGTTTTTCTAAAACCCGAAAATGATGAGCTCAAAATCACCTGTCTTGATGATAAGGGAAGAGATGAAAGTGTCCGGATTAATGTTAAATATTATTAACAAATTAACTTTAGTGAGGTTGTTATGAAACAATTTACTTTTGGTAAAGTAATTTCAATTACAATTCTTTGCTTGTTAATCTTTAGTGGCTTCTCAAAAACAAATGCCGGAGGAAAGGTGGGGCTTTATGGGATTTATATGGTACCGGATGGTAAAGATGCAAAAAATTACAGCCGCCCGGGATTTGGTTTAGGACTCCATATCGTAATACCCACTCCTAAACTAGCAAATATTCTGGCTGGTACAGCCGGATTTGAATTCATCAATTTACTTTCTAAATCAATTGATTTACGCGATCCTGATACAGGATTAAGGGTAGAACAAAATACTGATCAGAATTATATGAGGCTTTATATCGGTGCACAGGTTGGCGGACATGGTAATGGTTTTTTAAGACCGCATGCAGGAATGAATTTAGCACTGATATATTACAACATTTCAACCGATCTTGTAATTCCGGATGATTACGGAGACAATGAAATCAGGCAAAACCTAGATAGTGAAGGTCACGTAGTTTTTGGTTATGATATCACACTTGGTCTTGATCTGAATTTTTCAAATAAGTTTATGATCGATGGCGGAGTGCGATACTTAAAAACTTTTTCCGTACCTCAACAATTATGGCAGGAAGACTCTGAAAAAATACATCCACAATATTTTCAGATTTACTTAGGTGCCGGAGTCGGAATAAACTGATCAAACCTGTTGAACCAGTTTAGATTTATTCTTATTTACACCATAATTCATTAATTATTTTTATTATATCTCATATCCTCAGGCCAGATATAATAAAAAATTAATAACCTTGAAATTATCCCACGTCTTATTTATTGTTGATCATATTTATTTTATTAACTCAAGAGGAAAGAAATGAAAAAATTATTATTGGTGCTTTTATTACCCGTTCTATTTTTCGGGTGCGCACAGAAAAAACTTAATCCCAAATTGGTAAATACTTTAAAGCCATTCCAGACTCCAGAGAGCGTTTTGGCAACTCCCGGAGGAATTTATTATGTATCTAACATCGGTGGATTCGGGGTTGATGGCGACGGTACAATCAGTAAAATAGAAGGTGGGACAATAACAACATTTGCAACCGGAATGAACGATCCAAAAGGGTTAGCTTTTAAAGATGGAATTGTTTATGCAGCGGATAAAAACCAGATACTGAAAGTAAATTCCAACGGCGAAGTAAGTGTTTTTGTCGATTCAACTGCCTTCCCATCAGTTCCGATATTTTTGAACGATCTTGCATTTGATAATAACGGTAACCTGTTCGTTTCTGAATCCGGTATTTTCGATAGTACTGATGGAGCAGTGTATAAAATTACTCCCGAAGGAAATGTTTCAACCTTTATCGATTATATAACAACACCAGAAATACATTCACCAAACGGACTTCTGTTCGATAAAGACAATAATCTTTTTATAATTGATCTGAGTACAGGCAAACTCCTGAAAATAAGTGCAAATGGAAAGGAACTGGAAATTATAGATCATAGCGGAAAAATGGGCGATGGTCTCGCTTTTGACAGCCGTGGATTTTTGTATTACAGTGATTGGGATGGCGGCAGGATTTTCAGAGTTGATAAACAAAACAAGTCAACAGTGATAGATAGCGCATTCACATCACCGGCAGATATTACAATTGATCAGGAAAAGGATTTGCTGCTTATTCCTGAGTTTAATGCTAATGATGTTAAGGAAGTTAGTCTTTATTAGTTTTATGCATTAGGGCAGTAAATCAGAAAAATACCTGCCTTAAAATCAAATATATTTTAATTATGCCATATCAATAAGATATGGCATATTTTTATGATTGCCAAATAAGAAAAGTACATACCTATCAAGTTTATTTTTCTTGCATTTGTAAAACAAAATTTCCAATTTGAATATATTAATTTACTCTGCACATCAGGGAGAAACGTGTAGAATGATATTACTCTTAAACTCCTTCCAGAATATAGTGCTTCTCCCAAGACGTATATCTTATAGTCTAAGAAAAATTCTTTGAACAATAGCATAAACATTTCTTGTAGACTAATTGAAATGACTAAAAGGTTAATTACCATATTGATAATACTAATTAGCGTTCAATCTTCCCTGGTTGCTCAAGAAGTTAGTAGTAATCTGGTTTCATTTTCGGAAAAGGATGGAATACCATCAAACACAACTTATTCCATTTTGCAGGATCATCTTGGTTTTATATGGATTGGAACCGATTTGGGATTATTGAAATACGATGGTTATAAATTTCATCGATACGATTTAGATCAACATCATATAATCTCTTCACTATTTGAAGACTCTGAATTTAATCTCTGGTTCGGGACAGAATGGGGTGTATTTAAATATAACAGGATAAAACAAGATTATTATTTGTATAACTATTATCCAAAGTATAATTCACCTCAAAATAAGTTGTTAATCACCAAAAGAATTGAGGAAGATATCAATGGAACCATTTGGTTAGCGGTAAATGATCTCTACGGCTCAACTATTAAAGATGGATTAGCATACTTAAAAAAAGGAGCGAATGATATAGAAATATTTAATAGTGAACATAACTCGTTAGGGATTTTGCGAATATTAGATATTGAAACTGATAAAAAAAATAATTTATGGGTTTGTGGAGTAGGGGGACTCAGAAAAATAGATCTTACTACAATGTCAGTGGAAAAGATAGAGTTTGAAAATAGCTCAATCCGAAGTTTTGATTTATCTTTACTTATGGATGATAATGGAATACTTTGGGGCTGTCAACGTAATGTAGGATTTGGAAGTTATGATCCTTCTAATGGGAATGTTAAAGCCCATACATTTAATCCTACAAATAATAATTCACTTTCTAATAATTATGTTAGGTCCATTATTCAAGATAAAGATGGAACTCTCTGGTTGGGTACGCATAACGGCATAAATCACTTTAACCCTGAAACTGAAAAATTCAAAAGGTATTTCTATCACCTTGGATTTGATATAAACTTCAAAGATATTGGAATAATTCAAACTATTTTAATGGATAAAAGCGGTTCTCTTTGGCTGGGTAGTTTTGATAGATTCGTTCACAAGTTTGATCTCTCAAAAAATTTATTCCGAAACTATAATTATTATCCAAGTGATCAATCAAATCCAAGACAAAGTTGGATTTTCGCTCTATTTGAAGATACTGAGGGCAATATTTGGATTGGAGGAACTATTAGTGGCGGTTTGTCTAAATATAATCCCCGAACAAGTACATTTAGTCAGATCCCCAATTATAATATTCCCAATCGCGGAATTAGAACTATTTATCAAGACAGAGAACAAACCATTTGGATCGGTTGCTATCCTACTGGGTTATTGACTTTTAATCCTGCTAATAGTTCATTCAATAATATTGTTGTTAACTTCCCGGGAACAGACAGCAGTCCTGGGATAATCGATATTTTTGAGGATCATCTGTTAAACTTTTGGATTGGCACCGACATTGGCTTATTCCTTTTCGATAGGTTGAATAGAAAAATGGAACGCATTATCGTTAAGGAAATTAAAGATTATAGTCTTGGAACTGAGAGAATTCAACATATTTTTGAAAGCAGAAAGAAGGAATTATGGATTGGTACACGTATTGGTTTATATAAATACAATCATAGTAGAAAAACATTTAAATGCTACTTACATGATCCATATGATTCGAACAGTTTAAGCAACAGTAATATTAGAAGTATTTACGAAGATAAAGATGGGATTCTTTGGCTGGGAACCTTGGGGGGATTAAACAGATTCAACCCGGAATCCGATACCTTTACATATTATACGAAAGAAGATGGACTCCCGTCAAATAGAGTAGAGGGGATATTGGAAGATGAAGATAAGAATGCATTATGGTTAAGTACATACGAAGGTATATCCCGCTTTGATTTAACCACCAAAGAATTTAGAAACTTTGATGCTAGTCATGGTTTGGCTGGTAAACAGTTCACAAGAGCTGCACTGGAAACAAGGAATGGTGAGTTTATTTTTGGTGGCAAGAACGGAGTAAGTATTTTTCATCCCGACGATGTGCTTTCAAATTTAGAACCTCCGGATTTAATAATATCTGATTTTAAAATATTTAATACATCCGTTCCAGTAGGGGATGATTCGCCGCTTCAAAAACCAATTTATCAAACTGAGGAAATTGTTCTTGCCAGTGATGAAAATGATATATCCTTTGATTTTTTGGCAACACACTATGTAGATCCGTCACACAATGAATATGCTTATATGTTAGAGAATTATGAAAATGAGTGGAGATATGTCGGAAATATAAATTCTGCTATCTACCCAAATTTACCACCTGGAGATTATATTTTTCGTGTAAAGGCAGCAAACAATATAGGTGTTTGGAATGAAGAGGGAGTTTCCATAAAGCTTATAATCCTTCCACCCTGGTGGGCTACATCGTGGGCATATATTGTCTATGTAATAATTTTCTTTAATCTTATCTACTTTACTTGGAAGATACAATTGAAAAAAATAAGAATAAAAAACGATTACAAGATGAGCAAGTTCGAAGCTGAAAAGATGCACGAAGTAGATGATATAAAGAGTAGATTCTTTGCAAATTTATCTCACGAGTTCAGAACTCCCCTAACTCTAATATTTGGTCCGGCGAAAGACATTATGGAAAATAGTGATGATAAAAAAGCAAAACAGAACGCGGGTATTATAAAAAGAAATACAAGCAGGTTGTACAAGTTGGTAAATCAACTTTTAGATCTCTCGAAGCTGGAAGCCGGTAAGATGAAACTGAAAACAAGAGAGCAGAATATTATCCCGTTCTTAAAAGGAGTGGTTCTATCTTTTAATTCTCTTGCTGAAAGAAAGAAAATCACATTGCGGTTTAATATATTTGAAGAAACCCTGAGGATTTATATAGATAAAGATAAAGTGGAGAAAATTATAAACAATCTTTTATTTAATGCATTCCAATTTACTCCTGAGGGAGGTGAGATTGATTTTACAGTGAAGAAATTGGTGGAGGAGATTGAAATAAAAATATCAGATAATGGCATAGGTATTCCAAAAGAAAAAATAAATAAGATTTTTGACAGGTTTTATCAAGTTGATGGTAGCCATACGAGGGAGGGTGAAGGAACCGGAATAGGTTTGGCATTGACGAAAGAATTAGTTGAGTTACATAAAGGAAAAATAACGGTTCAAAGCAAAGAAGGCGAAGGCGCGACATTTACAATTTTATTGCCTTTAGGTAAAGCCCAGTTTAAATCTGAAGAAATTGTTGATAAAAATGAAGCTGAAGAAATAACTGAGACTATTGAAAAAGTTGAATTTATTTCAGAACCAGCGAAGAGAAAAAGGAAAACAGATATAGATGTACTGATAGATATAGATAAACCGCTGCTGCTCCTAGTGGAAGATAATTCTGATGTAAGAAAATATATAATAAACCACCTGGAGGAAGATTATAGAATACAAGAAGCAGTAGATGGCGAAGACGGTCTATCCCAAGCATCCAATCATATACCGGATTTAATAATAAGTGATGTAATGATGCCTAAGATGGACGGATTTGAACTTTGTAACAAATTAAAATCAGATGAGAGAACAAGTCACATACCTGTTATAATGTTAACAGCAAAAGCAACCAGTCAGGATAAGATAGAGGGATATGAAACAGGTGTTGATGATTATATAATGAAACCATTTGATGCAGCTGAATTGAAAGTAAGAATTAAAAACCTGATTGAGCTAAGAAGAAAACTTCAGAAGAAATTCAGCTCAGATGACTTCATCATTCCGAAAGAGTTAAGCTCAATAGATGAAAGCTTTTTGAAGAAAGTCTTAAATGCAATAAATGATCATATCTCCGAAGAAAAATTCAGTATAGAGGATCTCGGAAAGGAAGCGGCGATGAGCAGAAAACATTTACATAGAAAATTAAAAGCGTTAACGAATAAGTCTCCAAGTCAATTTATTAGATCAATAAGGCTGTCCAAAGCAAGAAAGTTAATCAAGGAGAAAAAGGGAACAATTTCAGAAATTTCATTTATGGTTGGTTTTAGCACTCCCATCTACTTCAATAAATGCTTTAAGGAAGAGTTCGGGTATTCTCCAGGCGAGGTGATTGGTTAATCTACAAAACCTGTCTAAACATCCCAGTATCAACTTAATTATAAAGCATGTCACATAAGATTTATCATTAGTCACATAAGTGTTATGTGGGATTCATCCTGATTTTGTTTATTAATGTTAAGATTTTTAGAACAAAATCATTAATAATCAAATAGGAACGTACTATGAAAATTATAACCTTATTGATACTATCAATTGCATTAATTTTCGCAAGCTGTAGTTATGAAAGTCAACCAACTCAAAATCCATCTGGTGTAGACAATCAAATATTGAAGAAAAAACCACAACCGGGGGGAAATCCAAACTCTGAGTTGATATCCTTTGTTGGTGACTTGGTAGGATCACAAGAAGTCGAAGATTGTTGTCCTAATGCTGGTCCGTTTCCAGAATATTCAATGACTTTATCCGGCTCACTTCCAGCCGGAACATATGAAGGCCAAATATTTATGAATGTACTTGGCAAAGGTAAAAATAAGTCATATATGGTTCAATTTTGGTGGACTGACAACGGTAGCGACTATTTCATTGAAATAAGAGGCGGTGTATTTCAGGAGGACAAAATAACCAAGACTCTTACCGCAACGTTTACGGCAGCGTCATGTGAGATTTGGACAGATAATGTATTAACAACAACAGTACCTGTTACTTTTGTCCTAACAAGAGCGCCAGCACCGCAATAATTTAGCTGAACTCAAAAGCGAAAAGTTTTGAATTAGACGGTGTTTATAGTGACACAGGTAGATTGCCTGTGAATCATTTTAAAAAATCTTTTTGTAATGATGAAAAAGGTGGAGCAATGAAAAAGTATGTACTATTTTTTGTAATATGTACAATAGCTTGTTGGAGTAATATTTTTGCACAATACCCGGATTGGATAAATTATACCAATGGGCAAGCGGTCTATGCACTTTCAGATAATGGAAATGAACTATGGATTGGAGCTGGTCAGGGAGGATTAGTGAAGTTAGATAAGACTACTGAGGAAATGACTTTTTATAACTCCGCAAATTCTGGCTTGCCTCATAACGATGTCAGTGCTCTTGCAATAGATGGTAGTAATATATGGATTGGAACCTGGGGTGAATTAGCGAAGTTTGATGGTACTAACTGGACAGGATACAACACATCAAATTCTGGCTTGACTGGGACCGATATCAGGGCTCTTGCAATAGATGGTAGCAATATATGGATTGGAACCGGTGGTGGATTATTTAAGTTTGATGGCTCAAACTGGACAGTATATAATCCATTAAATTCTGGCTTGCCTGATTACGATGCCTATGCTCTTGCAATTGGTGGAAGTAATTTATGGATTGGAACTGAAGGGGGTGGATTAGCGAAGTTTGATGGTACAAATTGGACAGTATATGACGAATCAAATTCTGGCCTGCCTGATAACGATGTCGATGCTCTTTCAATAGATGGTAGTAATATATGGATTGGAACTAGGAGTGGATTAGCAAAATTTGATGGTACTAACTGGACAGTTTATGAGACATCAAATTCTGGCTTGCCTTATAACCGTGTCGATGCTCTTTCAATAGATGGTAGTAATATATGGATTGGAACTAGGAGTGGATTAGCAAAATTTGATGGTACTAACTGGACAGTATATAACGAATCAAATTCTGGCTTGCCTCATAACGATGTCAGTGCTCTTGCAATAGATGGTAGCAATATATGGATTGGAACTGGTGGTGGATTAGCGAAGTTTGATGGCTCAAACTGGACAGTATATAATCCATCAAATTCTGGCTTGCCTGACCCCCAGGTCATAGCTCTTGCAATAGATGGTAGCAATAGATGGATTGCAACAAGTGGTGGTGGGTTAGCAAAATTTGATGGCACTAACTGGACAGTTTATGATACGACTAATTCTGGCTTGCCTGAAAACAATGGAGGTCCGCTTGCAATTGATGGTAGTAATATATGGATTGGAAATGGTGGATTAACAAAATTTGATGGTACTAACTGGATAGTATATAATACATCAAATTCTGGCTTACCTGATAACTGGGTCAGGGCTCTTGCAAATGATGGTAGTAATATATGGATTGGAACTTATGAGGGTGGAGTTGCTGAGTTTGATGGAACAAATTGGACAGTTTATGATTCGAGTAATTCTGGCTTGCCTGAAAACGAGGTACTTGCTCTTGCAATAGATGGTAGTGACAACATTTGGATTGGAACTTGGGGATTGGCGAAGTTTGATGGCACAAACTGGACAGTATATAACGAATCAAATTCTGGCTTACCTTATAACCGTATCAGGGCTCTTGCAATAGATGGTAGTGACAACATATGGATTGGAACCAATGGGGGTGGATTGGCGAAGTTTGATGGTACAAATTGGACAGTATACAACACATCAAATTCTGACCTGCCTGATAACTGGATCCTATCTCTTGCAATAGATGGTAGCAATATATGGATTGGAACTTGGGGTGGATTAGCGAAGTTTGATGGCTCAAACTGGACAGCATACAATCCATCAAATTCTGGCTTGCCTGATTACTGGGTCTATGCTCTTGCAATAGATGGTAGTGATAACATATGGATTGGAACTTGGTTGGGCGGATTAGCAGTTTATCGAGAAGGTGGGGTAATTCTTAATATTGAGCAAGAGAGTCGCAATACGCAAATACCATCAGCATTTTCACTGTCTCAGAACTACCCAAATCCCTTTAATCCATTAACAAAAATAAAATATAAAGTTCCGGAATTAAGTTTTGTTTCAATCAGAGTGTATGATGTTTTGGGAAGTGAAGTAAGTATTCTTGTTAATGAAGAAATACCGGCAGGAATTTATGAAGTTGAGTTTGATGCAACTAGCTTACCAAGCGGTATTTATTTTTATCAACTGCAAGCAGGCGGTTATATTAAGACAAAAAAGATGGTTCTCCTCCGTTGAAACTTCGGAGAATAAATCTTCTTCGATAGCTGAAATTAATGCTAAGTTTCTTATGGTTTGGAATTGTTAATAGAATGAGTTTTAAAACTCATCTTCAACAAGCCAGCCTTCAGCTTTATCGGGAGAAATATCTGAAATGAACCGCGATGGCTTTGAATATGTCGTCCCGGCCTCACGGTCGTACATATTCATCGGGTAAGTAACGAAAAGATTTTGTTTAGCTCTTGTTGAAGCAACATACATCAGTCTTCTTTCTTCTTCAAGAGTTTCTATTTTTTCTGATGAACGGACAGAAGGGAAGTAACCATCTATTGCATGAATGATAAACACAGAATGCCATTCCAATCCTTTTGCTGAGTGAATAGTTGAAAGTGTAACGAACTCATCTTCTTTATCTGTTTCGTCCATATCTATCATGCTGTCTATTACCGGTTCGATTGCCATATCTGCTAGCAACGAATCAACTGAACGGTAATTCTCACTTATGTTTAAGAATATTTCGAGGTCTTTATTTCTTTTATTAAAATCATCGTAATGATCTTTGAAGATCGGGTAGTAATAATCATAAACCATTTGCACTTTCTCTGTTGGCGGCATATTGATTGTGTGTAATTTATATAGTAACACAAACAAATCAATAAGATTTTTATTTTGAACAATACTTTTTTCGTTTTGCTTGGGATTCGTATCTATACTTATTCTTGCAGTTGCTAATTCGTCTAAAATTCTTTGGGCTGTTTTCGGTCCAACACCTTCGTGAAGAAGTAAAACTCTGTACCAGCTAATGATGTCCTGCGGATTAGAAGCTATTCTTAAAAATGCAAGCACATCTTTGATATGTGCTGTTTCTACAAACTTCATCCCACCGAATTTTTGGAATGGAACATTTGCTTTATTTAGTTCAATCTCGAGATCGAAAGAAAAGAAAGAGGAACGAAAAAGCACAGCAATATCCTGAAGTGGAATTCCTTCTTCTCTTAACTCCAGGATCTTCTCAACAATAAATTTCGATTGCATATTTTCGTTTGCTGTTGCGACAATGTAAGGTAAAGCTCCACCTTTTCTTCTTGTGTATAGTACTTTCGTGTATTTTTCTATTGCACCATCGTAAATCTGGTTTGCAAAATCCAGCACAGTTTGAACACTGCGATAATTCTCTTCAATCTTGATTACCTGAACGTTATCAAACAGTTTTGGAAAATCCATTATGTTTCTGAAGTTCGCACCTCGGAAAGAATAAATTGATTGTGCATCATCTCCTACAACCATAACATTACCATTATGTTGGGCTAGTCCTTTTACAATTTCTGCCTGAAGATAATTTGTATCCTGGTATTCATCCACCATCACAAAGTTAATTGAAGACAAAAGTGATTTTACTGAAGACGAATTGCTGAACAAAAAATCTCTTAAATAGATTAGAAGATCATCGTAATCGAGAAGATTATTTTTTCGTTTATAACCCACATAAACTTTTTGAATACCAAGAATTTTATCCAATAAAGGGAGAAAGTGAGGATAATCTTCGGCGATTATTT
>JAJDNK010000268.1 GCA_022340715.1 bacterium BMS3Abin03
ACTCCGATACCAGGACTTGCTACCGGTTTAGGAGAACTGCCAAGGTTTAGATCTGAGTTAGGATTATTCATTGGTGCAATTGCTAGTATACACGGGAGTACGGTTCAAGGCGGGTTTGGAGTTGGTCAAAATAAACTAGGAGCAATAGGCGGAATTGATGCTGGATTCAGATTCGGTGTTGGGCTAGAAGGTGTTATGCATGGTGGTGGTGATGGTTTAATATTTTTTGACTTTGGATGGAGGCAGGATGGTTCTTCTACAATGAAATTTGGTGATTCACCTTTACTACAGGATGCCGGGCAATTCAGTGCTGCTATCCCCGGACGTGAAGCATTTACATTCCGTTTTCGCATGCCTTTCTATATTGTTCCATTGGACTTACTAATTACTGCCCCAATATTTTTTATCTCTCCTGAAACATATGGAAGTATGGCGGTAACTGCGGGTCTCGGTGGGTTAATACCTTGGCAGGCGGGTATTGAGACTGGTATTGGAAGGTTTCAATTTATTTTAGGCAGAGAAGTTGGTATTTCGCTTTATGGCAGAAGTAAAACCAACGATGTTATGTTACTGCCTATCGGAAACAATCAAACAGCATTGTTGCATTTTAGATCTACACAACTGGATTTTCCCATTGTAGAATATCGTCCATTCCGAACATTTTCATCAGATCAAAGTTCAAGTCTTATTCTCCAACTGAATTTTGGTGTTGAGTTTCCACATAATGAAACTGTTAAATTTCCTGAAGGAATAGATAAACCAGAATTGCGACCTGTATGGTATGTTGGATTAAGGACTGCTTTTGATTGGAGATATTATTTTTAGAATGTTATGCAAATTACAATATAGATAATCAGTAAGTAATGAAATCAGATAAAGTACTTAGAAATTATGGTATTACTTTTTAGCATTTTTTTCTATGCAATTAATTTCTGTAAATGAGTAAACATAATTTATTGAATAAAATAATTAATTATAGATATGTATATTAAGTTTTACGGCACTAGAGGTTCTATACCGGTAAGTGACCCGGGTTTTATGAAGTTTGGAGGAAATACCACATGCTTATTTATATCGGGAATTGATGAAGGTGCTGATACAATAATAATTGACGCTGGTACAGGTATCAGATCTTTAGGTAGAGATATTATGGATGGGAAAATTAAAACTGGTGATAATATAAATTTAGGTTTCACACACTTTCATTGGGATCATATTCAGGGATTTCCTTTTTTCGCACCTGCTTACAATCCTGATTCCAAAATTCAAATTTCAACTGCTAGTAAAAGAAAAGTTCATAACTTGAAAGATATTTTTTCAACTCAAATGCAAAGCATTTATTTCCCAGTTCAATTAGAAAATATGGGAGCTAATATTTCTTTTCAAAAATATGATACTAATGAGATTCTGGGGGAAAAGGGAGTAGTTGTTAATACAATTGATGTTAGTCATCCTGGTGGATGTATTGGCGTAAGATTCCAGTTAAAAAAGAAATCAGTGGTTTTTTTTACGGATACTGAACATCTTAATGGAATAGATGAAAATGTAGTAAGGTTATCTATGGATGCAGATGTTCTGATTCACGAGGCTCAATACACTGATGAGGAACTTAAAACCCACAGAGGTTGGGGACATAGTAGTTATAGTCAGGCTATTGAGGTTGCAGAGAGATGTAATGCTAAAAAGTTGATTGTCACACATCACGATCCTGATCATGATGATTCATTCTTAGAAAAAATGGAAAAGAAATGTCAGGGTAGATTTAAAGAATTAGTTTTTGCAAGAGACGGTTTTGAACTCAAACTATAACTGTTTTTTTAAACAGTTGCTACTTGTATCTCAATTTAAAATCTTACGGTAAAATTAATACCTTCTCGATTGATGAAATAAGCATTAATATTCTAAAAGAATATTAAATAATTATTGGATGATATTTTTTGAACAGGAAAGATTTTATTAAAAATATCACTTTAGTTACTGGAAGTGTACTTTTTGAAAATGGAAGGACCTTTGCAGAACGAGTTCCTAAATATCCCCTCTATAAACCAGAAGTTAATAACTGGGAAGATTCCGAATTGAATGTTGCCTGGATTGGCCATTCTACTGTGTTGATTAATTTATTCGGGACTATAATATTAACTGACCCTGTTCTTTTTGAGAGAGTTGGAGTTGAGTTTATGGGATTGACTTACGGCCCGATTAGGTATACCTATCCGGCATTGGACAAAGATGAAATGCCTCGACCGGATATTATTCTTATTTCGCACGCGCATATGGATCATATGGATTACAGAACAATTAAATTCTTAACCAGTAAATTTAAAAATCAAATCTCTTGTATTACGGCAGCTAATACAAAAGATGTAATTGATGATTTAAAGTGGAAAAATCTTGAAGAGTTGGACTGGAATCAAAACCTGGATTTGTGCGAAACCCGTTTTACCGGAATTGAAGTAAAACATAATGGATGGCGGTATCCTTTTGAAATAGATAGACCGGAATATCCTGAAGGTAGAAGTTTTAATGGCTATATAGTTGAAAAGAATGGAGTTAAAATTTTCTTTGCCGGTGACACTGCTTTCACACAAAAATTCAAATCATTAAGAAAAGAAAAAATTGATATGGCTATTTTTCCAATAGGGGGTTATGTTCCTAAAAAACAGTACCATTGCAATCCCGAAGAAGCACTTATTATGGCTGATAAATTTATCGAGGCTAAATATTTCATACCAGTTCACTGCAAAACATTTGATACTGATGATGAACTGGAGAAGCCTTTAATCTGGATGAATGAAATTAAAGACAACTATAAAATAAAAGTGGTAATAAATGATATAGGTCAGACATTCAAATATTAATAAATCAAGACTATTTGCTAAAAATCCTGTGTTCTCAATTTATTAAGCATTCTTGAAGATTACCAAAGTTTCAACTATTCATATTTGCCTGCAGAATAAAAATAAATTTAATCAGGTTTAACTTTGCCTTTAACAAACCGCACATAGACAATTCCAAGAATAAAGCCTATAACTAAAAGTATAATCAGTCTTATTAATATTTTATCTGCAACGTCAACTAACATTAAACCGGAAGAATTAATAGTTTTATCAGCCAGCTTGTCCATGCTTTTTATTGTTTCCAGTCTTTCTCTATTAAATTCTTCGAGTGTACTGATTCTTTCATCAGTTATAGCTTTTAAAATTATTTCTCTTTCTTCTTTTAATAATTCAAGTGTTGCAATCCTTTGTGTGTTAATATCCTGCATAAGTTTTAGCTGAACAGAAGAAATAAGTTCCGGAGAATCTTCAATGAATTTACTTATCCTCTCAATTGAACCAGCTAATGAATTAACATTGTCAAAAACATCTCCCTTTAATGAATCTGATAAATATTCGTAGATCATATATTCAGCCTGCCATCGTGCCTGTTTGGGAATAAAATCTGCATAAAGAGTTAACTTATCCTGCATATTATTGACTGAGTTTAACATATCCCCAATAGAAGTAGTTAAGCCTAATTTTTTACTGCTCAGTTCTTTTGCAGTGATGGTAACAGTACTTATTCTATTAAATCGAATATTTTCAATCGGGTGATCTCTAACCCATTCATCAACTCTAGAACTAGTAACAAGCGCACTGTCCCTAAACTCCGAGGCGATTTCAAAAAATTCATCTTTCATTCTTTTAACTGCATCTATCGCTAATTGCTGATGTTTACCAAAAAGATCTTTTCCATTTCCAGTTTCAAAATATTGATACATT
>JAJDNK010000276.1 GCA_022340715.1 bacterium BMS3Abin03
ATCCCACGTTTTTCCGCCAGATCCTGAAGTTTCCCGCCAGTTGAGATACAGAGCATCTTACATTTTTTCTGACTTGCTATCTTGAACGAACTGAGGGTTTCGTCTGTGTTTCCTGAGTAGCTGATGCAAATAACAAGGGTGTCTTTGTTCACCCATTTAGGGAGATCATATTCCCGGTTGATAATAAGGGGAACATCGAGTTTATCCCGGAATAAACTGAGCATGATATCCCCAGAAATTGCTGAGCCACCCATTCCTGCCACAATGACATTATCGATTTTGAGAAAGTTGAAACGTTGTACTACTTCAGCAATTGTAAGAGCTTCTTTAATTTGTTCTGGGAACCTGGCGAGCACATCAAGCATGTTAGCCTTATCAACCATGGTTATTTTCTTGATATCATTTGCAATCATTTTTTACCATCTCACCTCTCATCAAAATTCTTGCGGTTGGGTATCGAGTACAGCTAATCTTATACATTATTACAGCTATTGCATCAATCTTTTTAATGATTTAGTATTTTTAGATAAATACCTTTTCATGTAGAATTTATTTTTTTTACTATAATAGAGAAAATCATTAATGTTATAAAGAAGAGTTCTATAGTTGATATCTTAATGGTCTTATTATGAAAAATATCAAGAAAGTCGCATTCGTCGGTAATTATCTACCTCGTCGATGCGGAATTGCCACATTTACGACAGATCTATGCGAGTCTTTCGCATCGAGCAATCCCGGCGTTCAATGTTATGCAATTCCTATAACCGACATTGAAGAAGGTTATCAATACCCCGAACGCGTTCGTTTAGAGATAAAAGAACAGGAGCTCGACACCTACAAAGCAGCCGCTGACTTTTTGAATCTCAATGACTTCGATATCGTCTGTCTCCAATTCGAATATGGCATTTTTGGCGGAAAATCGGGCAGTTATATCTTATCATTGTTGCGCAACCTGAAAATGCCCGTGATAACAACACTTCATACGGTGCTTAAAAATCCAAATGCAGAACAACGCCGTGTTATGGATGAACTGCTTGCGATATCTGATTATGTAGTTACCATGTCCCAGAAAGGCGTTGAAATTCTCCACGATGTATATAAAACATCTTCGGGTAAGGTTCGTCTGATACCGCACGGAATACACGATGTGCCCTTCATCGATCCCAATTTCTATAAGGATAAATACGGCGTCGAAGGAAAAATAGTCATTCTTACTTTTGGCCTGCTTTCTCCGCAGAAAGGCATCGAAGTCGTACTACGGGCGCTCCCGAAGGTCATAAAGAACCACCCCAATATCGTTTACTTGGTTGCCGGGGTTACACACCCTAATCTTCTCAGACATGAGGGCGAGAAATACAGGCTTTCACTGCAGCGCCTTGCGAACGAACTTGGTATCAAAGGACAAGTCATATTTCATAATAAATTTGTTTCCATAGAACAACTCAAAGAACTTATTACGCTTGCCGATATTTACATTACTCCTTATCTTGAAGAAACGCAAATTACATCGGGAACGCTCGCCTATTCTTTTGCCGCAGGCAATGCCGTAATTTCAACGCCATACTGGCATGCTCAAGAGTTGCTTGCGGACGGGAAGGGCATTCTTGTACCATTCGGAGATTCAGACTCAATAACCAAAGCGATCACAAGACTTATTCAAAATGAGGTCGAACGTCATACTATGCGCAAGAATGCTTATCTGCTAGGCCGCGAAATGACTTGGAACAAGGTGGCACAACAATACGGCAACCTTTTTGCAGAAGCTCGTCAAAAACGGTCAGCGGTCATGCGAAAGAAGATCCCGATGCGGTCTCTTGACGAACAACCGCCCATTTTACCAGGAATCAAACTTAATCATCTGATGCAAATGACCGATTCCATAGGAATATTTCAACATGCAAAACATAATGTTCCCAACTTCGCCGAAGGATATTGCATGGACGATAATTCAAGAGCGCTTATTCTCACAGTATTGCTTGAGAATCTTGGCACCACAATAAATTCCTTGATACTCAATGACCTCGCAACCCGTTATCTCGGCTTCGTGAGATATGCTTGGGATGAAAAAGCCGCCCGATTTAGATCTTTTCTCACATTTCAGCGTAAATGGGCGGAGGATAACTTTTCTGAAGACAGCCATGGCCGAGCAGTATGGGCTCTCGGAACCTGCATCGGCCGTTCCGGGAACGAAGGTTTTAGTCAAATGGCTGCAGAGATCTTCGAGTACGCTCTTAAACCTGTATCTTCATTTTCCTCGCCACGAGCATGGGCTTTTGCGTTGATTGGAGCCCAGGAATATCAACGACGTTTCCCGGGTGACAGGTCTACCCTTAACAGTATAGAAGTACTTTCAACGAAACTTATGAAACTTTATGACGAAAACTGTAGCACTAAATGGAAATGGTTTGAACCGGTTTTAAGTTACAGTAATGCTGTAATACCCCGCGCACTTATTGTCAGTGGACAAGGTCTCGCCAACGAAAAAATGCTTAGATGTGGGATTGAATCATTAAATTGGCTGATAACTGTGCAGACTTCTTCGCGCGGTTATTTTCAACCTGTTGGCACAGATAAGATATTTAAATGCGGTAGCACTAAACCCATTTTCGATCAACAGCCGATAGAGGCATATTCTACAATTTCAGCCTGTCTGAAAGCATATAAAACAACGAAAGATAAGCGTTGGTATAATGAAGCTGAAAAAGCATTCCAATGGTTTCTTGGAACTAACGATCTGGGAATTCCGCTCTACGACCCAGTAAATGGCGGCTGTTATGACGGGCTGCACGTGGACAGGGTAAATCGCAATCAAGGCGCTGAATCGACTATCGCGTTTCTTCTGTCCCTGTACGAGATGACGAACATTACGAACATTATAGAGGCTTTCAAGGAGCCGATTCTAGAATGAGAAAAAAGAATGTTTCAAAGGAAACCACATCCGTCCTTGTAAAAGATACTGGCATTATTCTGGCGCCTGATAGCCAACGGGTTATTGTACGGCCGTATATACCTTTTAACAAGTCACTAGCCAAACGGATTATTTCACGAGTGTTGTCTCTTGATGAATCGGATATAAAGAAAGAACTTAAGAATGTACTTGACAATTTTTCACATCGGCATCATAATTTCGAGCTTCTTCTGGAGCGCCAATTCGATTTTGTCCGCCGGTATATGCCTTCCTTTGTATTGCCTTCGCGAGAACGAAGGCTTCTAATAGGCTCGTTCTTTTTGTCTGAATATTCATTCGAATCAGCCGCCCTTTTCAATCCTTCAATCGTTCCACACCCCGACCAGTCGGGACTACCGCCCGGTTCGCTCCGTTTTATATTAACATTGCGGGCTACGGGCGAAGGACATATTTCATCTTTGACATTCCGTTCTGGACTTATTGACAAAAATTGCAATATATCAATCGATGATTCATCTGGTTTTGCCACCACTGCAGAAATGAACGAGAATCCCATTTACGACAAGATATCTTTTGCTAGGAAACTACGAGAAATAGGCATTTTCAACGATTTCTCAAATTTCATCATCGGCTCGCTTTCGGATGAATTCACTTTCGACGAACTTATGGAAAAAATAAAATCATCTATGTTTAACCAACAGCGTTTATCGCAAACAAACCGGTCAATCAACGAAAAAATTCAATGGCTGGCCCAATGCAACTATGAGGCGCACTTCGATCCTTCAGTTCCTTTATCGGAACGGATTCTATACCCTCGCTCCCCCAGCGAACAAAACGGCATTGAGGATGCGCGATTTGTTCTTTTTACCGAAGATGATGGAAGTAACAAATACTACGCTACCTACACTGCATATAACGGCAAGGTTATACTTCCTCAATTAATAGAAACAGAAAATTTTGAGCATTTCAAAATGATCACCCTAAACGGAAATGCTGCCATAGATAAAGGAATGGCTCTGTTCCCACGCAGGATAAATGGCCGTTACGCCATGATATCGCGTCAGGATAATGAGAACCTTTTCTTAATGTACTCTGATGACATTCACTTCTGGTACGAAGCCGTTCCGCTTATGAAGCCTTTGTACTCTTGGGAATTCGTAAAGATCGGAACCTGTGGCTCACCAATTGAAACTGATCAGGGTTGGCTTCTTTTTACTCATGGTGTCGGGCCTTTTCGGCAATATTCTATAAGCGCTATTCTTCTAGACAAAGAAAATCCTTCGCAAATACTTGGCCGTTTAAGCGAGCCTCTCATTCATTGGACGGAGACTAACCGTTCAGGTTATGTTCCTAACGTTGTATACACTTGCGGGGTGCTCCTTCATAAAGACACACTTGTTGTTCCCTATGCTATGTCCGACCAGCGGTCTACCATTTCTTTGATTTCACTCTCTTCTCTCATTGAGAAACTATTACATGGGGCAAGTTAGTTAACACACAGGTATAACATGCTTTTACTAATTGACGAGAAATTAAAATGGCAGTGTAAAGAAGGATATATCTGAAAAGCGACTCCATATTATATAAAAAAAAATTTGAAAATCTAAATTTTTTAAGCTATTTTTAAGGTAGGGATTTAAACGCCAACTACATCCTCCCGCCTCGGACCTTTTTAACCTATGAAATCAACACGTAGGCTTTAGACTTAAACGCTATATTCCTGTCAGCGGATTTCCAGAGAATTATAATTTACATTTAAAGAAATGAAAAAAGGACTAAACTTAACCTTTATATTAATTCTCTTCCCCGGCGCTATTTTTACAGGTAAAAAAGTGGCCATTTCCCTTCACCAGCGCTAATAATCTTAACAAAAAAGAAAACATTATTTTTTACTGGTAAATACGAAACAATATCTCCTAAAGATTGTAAAATAAAAAAATAATTTGAGTTTGGCTTTATAATTTTACTATTTGGTTTAGTATTTTTTCAAATCTTAACATTCTACTTTTGTTCTATGACCTAACATCTTTGTATAGTATGATTTGCATTACAAAAAAATGCCAGAAAATTCATATGAGACAATAATTATTGGGGCAGGAATTGCTGGTCTTGCTTGCGCTAGATATCTTAATACGTATAGTAAGGATTTTTTAATAATTAGTAAAGATGTTGGAGGAAGGATTCTTGCTTCTGACGATGGATCTGCAAACTATGGAGCTTTTTTTATTTGTTCTGATTATGACAATGTTTTAAAATTTAGTTCTATCAAATCTAGAATTAGACCTAGAGATTTTTGTTTTCATGAAAATGATTACTCATATAGTCTATTTGAGCTAAAACTTGTTAAGTATTTAGGTCAATTTTTAAAGTTAAATAAAGTCCTTTTTAAATTTAGAAAGCATTTTCGCAATTTAAGAAAAACCTGTATGTCTCGCTCTCAAAAAACTGCTATTGAACATGATGCTTTTTTATATAAGCTATACATGCAAAATGCTACCAGCTTTGTAAAAGAACATAAAATAAAAACTGGAACTGATGTTTATTTGTCTAAAGCTCTTTATTCTACAACTTTTTCAGCAATTACTGAGATGAACGCTTTTAGCTTTTTACAATTTCTTTTACCTTTGATAACCCCAATTTATACCTTTGAATTTGAAAAAGAAAAGTTAATCGCTCCTTTTAAAGAGCAAATAAAAATTGGAAATGTAACAAATTTAAAATTTGTAAATAATCAGTATAAAATTAAATCTGAAGATAAGTTTCTTTATTCAAAAAATATTGTTTTGGCAACAGATATTTCTTGGTCAAAATCTTTTGCGGGTGTTAAAAAAGTAAACAAGGAGGTTAATACTAATATGTTACATGTAAAAGGAGAATTAAAAAATAATTATAAGGCTAAAAAATACCACTTGTTTGCCCCGCCCGGAAATGTACAAGCAATTGCTGATTTAGAAGATGGGACTTACTTATTTTATTATAAGAATGATTCATCATCAGTAAAAGATTATTTTGATAATCCTGAGATAATTTCTAGTAAAAGCTGGAATCCTGCTGGTACTATTAATGGTCACAACCTTATTGAGTGCAAGCGAGGAAATAATATGTTTCTTATTGGTGATTATAATATTGCAGGATTGGAAGAGTCTTATATTACTGGTCTATATTGTGCAAATCAGATAGCTAAAGCGGATTGATTTTACTTTTTCCGCCTTATTATTATAAAAGTTGATCCAATTAGTGTAATAATTGCTAAAATTATTACTACTATTCCTCCAGTAATTAGCATTTTAATATCTTCTACGTAGTCGTCAACTTTTTCTGTTTTATCAAGTGCATTTGTTAATTTATTTGAAACATCATCCAGTTTATTGCTCATCTCTTTAATTCCTTGGTTTGTTTCTTCTATTGCAAGAATTCTTTCAGAAACTTCTTGGATGTTATCATTTAAATTGTCAATCCCTGTTTGAAGTGATTCAAGTTTGGTATTTGCATCTTGAATACCTTGATTTATATTTTTTATATCATCAAATACATTTGCTTGAACACTTGGTATTACAGATATAAAAAATATTATAATTATCAAGAATTTTCTTTTA
>JAJDNK010000285.1 GCA_022340715.1 bacterium BMS3Abin03
TGATAATACACCTACAGCGGTTACTTTTCACTCGCTTGCTCTTGGATTAGGTGAAACAACAGGTGCTATGGTTGCCGGAATTCCCGAAGAACTTTTAAGGGCAATTTCTATCGGGGCAGTATTCTTTGGAAGTATGACTTACATTGGTAACGGACCGAACTTTATGGTAAAGGCAGTTGCCGAAGAAAATAATATCAAGATGCCCCACTTCTTTAGTTATATGTATAAATTTTCGTTGATCGTACTTTTGCCGATTTTTATTATTGTTCAGTTGCTGTTCATCTAGAAAAGAAAATAAGTTATAGAGTTTTTCCTGGGGTAATCATTTACTTTTTGGCAGAGATGTAATTATCTCCGCTTTTTTATTTGATCAGTATATACTATCCATCTAGATTTATTATTAATTTTTTATTATCAATTAGAATAAATTTTTGTTAGAATTATAAAAGAAATTCTGGTGAAACCATATTATAGAATTCTTAAAATGTTTAAAAAGTTTCTAATATGAATATTTCAAGAAGAATCTTTTTCTTTATCATATCATTATTAAGTATATCATCTGCTCAGACTACTACCTGGCCTGTCTTAACTCATTATGAGGGTAAAAACATAGAGAAAATTGCAATGCCGGTCGGTGGTATCGGCACGGGGACTATTTCTATTGGCGGCAATGGACAATGGCACGATGTGGAAATTATGAATAAGCCTGCACTCGGCTACTATGGTTCTGATTCTCCGAAACGAGCTCCATTTTTCATGTTCTGGCTTCAAGATGATAAGGGAAATAAAAAAACTAAATCTCTTATGGGACCGGTACCTCTGTCCGAATATCAGAACTCAGAAAATAATCTAGTTAGTCTGCCTAATTTTGGTTTCCCCCGTTTCGCCGAATCTACATTCGATGCTGCTTATCCGTTTGCAACCGTTACCTTTGAAGATGATGATATGCCAGTTACTGCAAAGCTGAAAACTTTCAATCCTTTCATTCCGGCTGATGCAGAAGCAAGCGGAATACCCATCGCGGTTATAAGATATGAAATCAAAAATAAAACAGACAAACCTTTAAAGGTAGCAATTGCAGGATCATTAGATAATTTCATCGGTATGGATGGTTCTAAAAAAATTGAAACTATTTTTAGGAGCTATCCTTATCCTGTTGGAGCAAAGAATAACAAAAACATTATCCGTCAAAGTGAAAATATCAAAGGAATTTTCATGGTATCAGATAGTGTGGACAAAAGAGATATTGCATGGGGAACGATTGCATTGGCGACAACAAGCTTTAAAGATTCGGAAATAATTAGCTATAGAACCGAATTAAATCCTGAAGGCTGGAACTCGGATATAAATGATCTATGGAATGACTTCGAAGATGACGGTGTATTTGAAAACAAAATATATGACCGGAAGGTTGATAGTCCAAGGGGAGCATTGTCTGTAAAATTCACTTTAAAGCCGAAAGAGAGTCGTGAGATTCAGTTTTTGCTTTCCTGGTATTTTCCGAATAGAAAGAATTGGGATGAAAAAGAAATCGTTGGAAACTATTATACAACTCGATATTCAGATGCCTGGGATGTTTCTGAAAAGACAGTTCCAAAATTAAAGTCTTTAGAGCAAAAAACTCTTGAGTTTGTAAATACTCTTTTAGAAAGTGACTATCCTCCCAAAGTGAAAGAAGCAGCGCTATTTAATTCCAGTACGTTGCGTAGTCAAACAACATTTCGTACAAAAGATGGTCGGTTTTTCGGATGGGAAGGTATTTACCCGAATAAGGGTTCCTGTTATGGTAATTGTTCGCATGTTTGGAATTATGAATTTGCCACACCATATCTATTCGGCAGTCTGGCAAAATCAATGCGCGAGACTGAATATCAATATGCACTTTGGGATGATACAGGATTAATGAGTTTTAGAATTTCATTACCCTTAATAAAAAATAGTTCCTGGAAAGCCGCTGCTGCCGATGGGCAAATGGGAACTATTATGAAAACTTACCGTGAGTGGCAATTATCCGGCGATAATGATTTTCTTAGAAAAGTATATCCAGGTGTCAAAAAAGCTTTATCATTCGCGTGGATTAAAGGTGGTTGGGATGCTAATAAAGATGGCTTAATGGAGGGCTGTCAACACAATACAATGGATATCGAATACTTTGGACCGAATCCCGAAATTGAATTCTGGTATCTCGGTGCATTAAGAGCTGCATCGGAGATGGCAGCGTTTATGAATGATAATGAATTTGAAACCACCTGTAAAGAGCTATTCACACGCGGTAGTAAGTTAACTGATGAACAGTTGTTTAATGGGGAATACTATAATCAAAAAATTCAACCTGTGTACGATGAAAAATCTATTGCAGAAGGTACATTCTTTAGCGGTGATTACAGCAACATACAAAATCCGATTTTTCAGATTGGCGAAGGTTGCCTTGTCGATCAAATGGTAGGACAAAACATGGCGTATATTCTGGATCTTGGAAATCTCGCAAAGCCCGAACATATCAGAAAGGCTTATCAAAGTATCTATAAATATAACCATGTAAAAAACTTTGGGGATATTTTTAATAACATGAGAACTTTTGCAATGGAAGGTGAGTCGGGGTTAATACTTGTGTCATATCCTGATCCTGCAAAAAAACCAGACGTACCTTTGTCTTACGCTTCAGAAGTCTGGTCGGGACTTGAATACACTATTGCAACAGGGATGATATTTTCAGGATTAATAAATAACGGAATTGAAACAGTGAATATGGTAAGAGACCGTTACGACGGTTACAAACGAAATCCTTTTAATGAAGGTGAATGTGGTAATCATTATGTACGTGCGATGGCAAGCTGGTCAGTTATTCTTGCCTTAAGTGAATTTAGTTTTTCAGCAGTGGATAAAAAATTTTCTATTACTTCAAAACCGGGAAAATATTTCTGGTCAAATGGTTATGCATGGGGAAATGTCGAAGTGAATGATCATCAGGTAAATATAAATTTGAAATTTGGTAAACTGGATCTGAAGATCGTTGAAGTAAAAGGAAGAAAAGGCATCGAATTGGAAACCGATGTCCTGATGGAAGCCGGTGATTCTCACGTCTTTTTGCTTTCGGAAGGATAATCTTCTTCGGGGATACAATTATTAAGAGAAAAGTTAATACAAAGAATGTCAACTATGTCAAATAAATTTTTCTATGGGATGTTTCTAAGTCTCACTTTATTGGGAACAAGCTACACACAGAACAGGATTATTGAATTTAACAATTCAGATATTTACTATGAAGGCAGAATAATGTATAACGATAGTTCTGCTGTATTTTCCTGGTCCGGAACATCAGCAAGTATTTGGTTTGAGGGAACTGGTATTTCTGCAATATTGCAGGATGCAGATACAGCTAATTATTACAATGTAATATTTGATGATAGTAACATTTTAAAAATTCATACAGATTCTGTTAAACGAATTTATTCTTTAGCT
>JAJDNK010000296.1 GCA_022340715.1 bacterium BMS3Abin03
TGATAACCTTCTGTTTGATCTAAAGGTGCAAAGGGATGAATATCAGAAAACTCCCGCCAGGTTATTCCGAGCATTTCTGTAGTCCCATTTAGTTTCATTGTACAGGAACCAAGAGGAATAATAGAATGAGCAAGAGACAAATCTTTATTCTCTAATTTTTTAAGGAACCGTAACATTTCAGTTTCAGAATTGTATCTATGAAATGTTTCGTGTATAAGATATTCACTCTCTCTCCGAAGAAAATTATTTTGCTCGGATTCCGTTTTATTCAATAATTCTGTAATGAAATCCTCAGTAATTTTTGAGCCTGAAATGCCGGCAAATAGTTTAATTAATTCCTTAAGATCATTCTCTTCTGTTGCTTCATTAATAGAAATTCCAATTTTACTGTTTCCGATGTACCTGAAATTTATTCCTCTTTTTAAAGCTTCATATTTAATGGCACTTACTCTTTTTTCAGAATCTTCAACTAATAGTGTATCAAAGAAATTCTTATTCAATTGTTTAAATCCAAATTCCTTTAATGCAAGATTCATTATCTGTGTAAAGGTTCTGATTCTTTTTCCAATTGCTTTTAAACCCTCAGGACCATGATAAACCGCATACATCCCTGCAATAATTGCCAGAAGTGCTTGAGCGGTACAAATATTGCTCGTGGCTTTTTCCCTTCTGATATGCTGTTCCCTGGTTTGAAGCGCCATTCTATAAGCTGTATTACCCTGTACATCTATAGAAGCACCTATAATTCTTCCGGGAATATTTCTTTTATAAGATTCTTTAGTTGCGAAAAAAGCTGCATGTGGTCCACCAAATCCCATAGGGACACCAAATCTTTGAGAAGAACCTATAACAGCATCAGCTCCAAATTCACCCGGAGGTTTTAGTAAAGTAAGACTAAGAAGATCCGCAGCAACAACTTTATAAATATTTTTTTCTTCAGCATTTGCAAATAGTTCAGAATAATCTCTTATCTCACCATTACCGGCTGGATATTGAACAAGAATACCAAAAATGTTATCTGTTAATTCCACATCTTTATAATTACCAATTTTTAGCTCTATTCCTTGTGGAAGAGCTCTTGTTTTCATAACATCGATTGTTTGTGGAAAACATTCTTCAGAAATGAAAAATACATTTGCATCCTTTTTATCTCTTGATCTGATAGAATGAAACATAGTCATCGCTTCGGCTGCCGCAGTACCTTCATCCAGAAGAGAAGCATTTGCTATATCCATCGCCGTTAAATCCGAAATCACTGTCTGGAAGATTAACAACGCCTCAAGCCTGCCCTGTGAAATTTCTGCCTGGTAAGGAGTATATTGTGTATACCAACCGGGATTCTCAAGAATATTCCTTTGAATAACGGACGGCAAGATAACAGGATGATATCCCATTCCAATATACGATCTAAATACTTTATTCTTAGCTGCGAGTTTAGAAAGGTTTTCTATAAATGTATGTTCATTGACTGCGGAACTAATTTTAAGTCTGTCTTTCAACCTGATGTTTGGTGGAATTGTTTCATCTATTAGTTTATTAACAGATTCTGTACCACAGAATTTTGCCATTTTTTCAAGTTGCTTTTTACGTGGACCAATGTGACGATTAACAAATTTATCCGGATGTTCAAAAGCCATCATAAATTATACTCACTCAAACTTTTAATGTATTTGTTCTCTTTTGAAGAACACCTGTTTTTTGATATCAAATTTAATTAATAATTAGCAATGAAGTTAATCAGGAAAGTGCAAATAAATTGATATAATCTTGATTAAATTCTAATTAATATGAGTAATCTAAAAATTGATCAGAAAGCCTGATTTAATGGTCGTCTTTTATTGTTTTAAGAGCGTTGCGAGCTGCATTTTGCTCGGCTGTTTTTTTATTCTTGCCTTTACCGATTCCCAATTTTTCGGAATTAACCGAAACACTCACTGTAAAGATTCGCTCATGCTGGGGTCCTTCTTCTCTAACAATTTCATACACAGGTGATGGCATTTTTTCTGCTTGTGTAAATTCAAGTAACTGACTTTTATAATTTACATCAACCAAGTAATCGTCATCCTGGATGTTTGGTTCTATCAAAACCTTATAAATAAAATTTCTGCAGGCGTTCAAACCCTGATCAAGATAAAGTGCTCCTACTAAAGCTTCAAAAGCATCTGCAAGAACGGCCTTTGAAGTTTTTACGAAATCTCTTTCTAGATTATTACTAATAATAATAAAGTCTCCCAGATTTAATCCTTTCGCTACACTGCCCAATGAATTTCTATTCACAAAGTTAGCCCTTATTTTCGTCATAAATCCTTCATTTTCATCCGGGAAATTTTCAAATAAATATTGAGCAACTATCAAACTTAAAACTGAGTCACCTAAAAACTCTAATCTTTCATTTGATATACTTTCGAATTCTGTTGTTTCTAAAGTTGAACGATGAGTTAAAGCTTGAAGATAATAATGTTTATGATTAAGAGAAGAACTCATCATCCTCTCTAACTCTTTAATTTTTTGTGAATTTAACTCAACAAGATTATTAGAGCTGCTATTCTTAACCCGTCTTCTTACAATAGAATCACGAATACGAGAAAACAGGCGAGCCAAACTAAGCCTCTAACTGCTTGAAAAGAATAGATGCGTTATGACCGCCAAACCCGAAAGTATTACTTATAGCATTTCTTATTTTTCTATCGGTTGGTTTATTCGGACTGTAATTTAAATCGCATTCCGGATCGGGAACAGTAAGATTAATTGTTGGTGGTATTTTACTGTATTTCATTGCTAACAATGTTGCAATTGCTTCTACTGCTCCAGCTGCGCCTAAAAGATGTCCCGTCATAGATTTTGTAGAACTAACAACTAATTCATATGCATGTTTCCCAAAAACGGTTTTTATTGCCATAGTTTCATTAATATCATTATAAGGTGTAGACGTTCCGTGTGCATTTATATAATCTATGCTTTCTACAGAAACATCAGCATCTCGAATAGCCTCACTCATCGATCTTACCGCACCTTCTCCGCCGGGTGCAGGAGCGGTTATATGGTGTGCATCTCCTGTAAGACCTACGCCGCCGATTTCTGCATAGATTCTAGCACCACGTTTTTTAGCATGTTCATATTCTTCCAAAACTAATGAACCAGCACCTTCTCCCAGAACGAATCCATTTCGTTCTTTATCGAAAGGTCTTGAAGCTTCCTTGTATCTGTCATTCCAGGTTGAAAGTGCTCTCATTGCGTTAAAACCACCCACAGACATCACTTCTACTGCTGTTTCTGAACCACCACTAATCATGAGGTCAGCACTACCTCTTTGAATTAGAATGAATGCATCGGAGATCGCGTGTGAAGATGTTGCACATGCAGATGTAGTTGCATAGTTAGGACCTTTCAATCCAAATCTTATTGATATCTGACCTGCGGCTATATCTGATATCATCATTGGTATAAAATAAGGACTGATTTTCTTTGGCGTTTTCGATTCAAAATAAATAAAATGTTGTTCACGTAATACTTTTAATCCACCAATTCCACTACCGAAAACAACACCAAAACGTTCTTTATTTACCCCTTCAAGATTTAATCCTGAATCTTCTACAGCCATAATTGCTGAAACCAAGGCATATTGGGCATATGGGTCTAATCTCTTAAGAGATTTCTTATCTAAATATTTTAACGGATCGAAATCCCTGACTTCTGCTCCGAATTTCGTATCAAAGTTTGTAGTGTCAAATTTTGTTATAAGATCGACCCCGTTCTTACCACTGACTAATCCATTCCAAAATTCATCAATTCCAATTCCGATTGGTGTAACGGCGCCCAAGCCGGTTACAACAACTCTGCGCTTTTCCATATTTTCTCAAAGGAATTTTCTATGCGTTGCCGACTTTATCTTTTAGATAATTTATTGCATCTCCCACAGTAGCTATTTTTTCTGCGTCTTCATCGGGAATGGATATTTGGAAGGAACTTTCAAAACCCATAACTAACTCAACTATATCCAATGAATCTGCACCAAGATCATTCGTAAAAGAAGCTTCAGGTGTAATTTGAGATTCTTCGACACCAAGTTTGTCAATAATAATCTCTTTTACTTTTGCTTCAACATCCATTTTTTATCTCCTATAATTAATTAGTTTGACTTAGTTTATTAAGTAGTAATTTAATTTTGTTAAATTTACTAAAATTGGCTCCAATTTGACAAATTTACATAGTCATTCCACCATCAACGGCTATTACCTGTCCGGTAACATAAGATGCTTCATCACTGCATAAAAATCCAACAACTTTTGCCACATCTTCCGGTTTTCCCATCCGTCCAAGTGGAATTGCTCTTAACAATGTTTCTCGTTGTTCATCAGTAAGTTTATCCGTCATACTTGTCTGAATGAATCCCGGAGCAACAGCATTTACCGTTATATTGCGTGATGCTAACTCCCTTGCCATAGCTTTTGTAAAACCAATAACGCCAGCTTTGGATGCCACATAATTTGCCTGTCCGGCATTTCCAATCAATCCAACAACCGAAGCAAGGTTAACAATGCGACCATATCTTTGCTTGATCATCGGTTTTAATACAGCTTTAGTATAATTAAATACACTTTTAAGATTGGCATTTATTACATCATCAAAATCTTTTTCAGGCATACGTAGGAGAAGATTATCTCTTGTTATTCCAGCGTTATTAATCAGAAAATCTACACCACCCAATTTATTTATCGCTTCTTCAACAGTTTTTTCTGCTTGCTCAAGGGAGGATGCATCAGCTTTGAAAGCATAAACTCTTGTTCCCGGATCATCCATTTCTTTCATAATTTCATCAGCACACTCATCGCAGCTATTATAAATAAATGCCACATCCGAAAACAGGACACCGCAACAGCTTTTTGCTGCTAGTTCTTTTACAATTGCTCTACCTATACCTCTTGTTCCACCAGTTACAATTGCTCTTTTATTTCCTGCCATCATTCTCTCCTGATTCTAATACTTTCGAATATTGTTCTTTAATCTTAAGTAAATTTTGAAAATCTTTTTCACCAAAAAAGTATTTAAGCTCTTCTCTACATGCTTCAAAGATTGACGTTTCACCTACCGGCTCTACGTTGCAAGTTTTTAGTCTATCGATATGCTCGTCGTCTATAGTAAGCGTATTTTCATAAATTGTAAGTGGAAACAAGATACAGTACATAGGTTTGTATTCCCATTTATCCACACCATCTAAATTAGCCAATCTTTGTAAAGTGCACAATCCGTTTTTATCCAAAAAGGTACATTTACCATTGATTACTTCAGTACCTACTGCAACACCAGATTCAAAATCTTCGTCTTCTTCCGGCGGTTCGAACCATTTTTCAATATTTTTAGATTGAGTCTCATCAAAGAGTTCCATTACTCTTTCTTTTAATTCAAGTATCTGATCATGTTCTTTTTTATCAGTGTAAACGCCGTAATGGCAACACTCACCTGAACATTTACACTTGAATTTAAATGTAAAAATCTTCGGATCAATGTAGAGATTATTTATCTTCTTAAAACCGGTTGTATCGAATGTTTCTTTTTCTTCACTCATTACAAATATTTTTCCACATCTGAATATTTATCGATATTAAAACACTTAAAATCGGGATTAATTCTTTTAAGAAGACTTTGTAAAACTTTACCCGGACCAACCTCATAAAACTCATCGAATCCATCTTTTATCATATTATTAATCGTTTCTTCCCAACGTATAGGAGAAGTAACCTGCTGGTATAACATTTTTTTTGTTTCTTCTTTCGAAGTTACGGGTGCGGCAGTAACATTTGTATAAACGGGAAATTTCGCATCATAAAAGTTTGTCGTACTGAGTGCTGTATTAAGTTTTTCTTTTGCAGATTCCATTAAAGGAGAATGGAATGCTCCACTTACAACAAGTTCTTTTACTAGTTTAGCTCCTGCCGATTTGCATAACTTCATAGCTTTATGAACTCCATCTACAGAACCTGAGATTACTACCTGACCAGGTGAATTAAAATTAGCACTCTGTACAATTCCTTCATTAGAAGCTTCTTTACACAGAACATCGACCTTATTAGATTCAAGTCCTATAATTGCAGCCATAGTACCGGGATTATCTATTCCTGCTTGCTGCATTGCTTGTCCACGTGTTTGTACGAGTTTTATAGCTTCATAAAATTGAATTGAACCGTTTGATACAAGAGCCGAATATTCTCCCAAGGAATGACCAGCAACTCCTTCAGGCGATAAAGTCCTGATTATACTTGCAAGTATTACACTATGAAGAAATATTGCAGGTTGAGTATGTTTTGTTTGTTTCAATTCATCAATTGGTCCATTGAACATGATATAGGATAGATTAACACCCAAAGCATCATCAGCCGTCAGAATCATTTCTTTCGCTTCAACAGAGTTATCGAAAAGATCTTTTGCCATACCTACATATTGCGATCCCTGACCAGGAAATAAAAATGCTTTCTTACTCATTTTATCTTATAATACTTTCTCAAATTGCCCAGACAACTAAAGATGCTCCCCAGGTATAGCCTGCACCAAAAGCCGACAGTACTAATTTATCTCCTTTTTTTATCTTACCATCTCTGTAATATTCTACTAAACATAGAGGAATTGTAGCTGCCGTAGTATTTCCATATTTATCAATATTCCTCATAACTTTTTCTCTACTCAATCCCATTCTTTCTCCGGTTGCATCAATTATCCTCATATTAGCCTGATGAGGAACAAGAAAAGCAACATCATCTCCTGTTAATCCATTTTTCTGCATCAATTCATAAGACACATCAGCCATTCCTTTAACTGCAACTTTAAAGACAGCTTTTCCATCCTGGTAAATGTAATGCATTTTTTTATCTACGGTTTCTTTTGTGGGTGGATTTAAGCTGCCTCCGCCCAGCATATACAATTTATCTTTACCAGAACCATCAATTCTTAGAATGAAATCCTGCAAACCTAAACTCAAATCTTCAGAGCGCTCTAACAGAATTGCTGCACCAGCGTCTCCAAATAAAATACAATTGTTGCGATCGGTGTAATCGGTAATTGCCGTCATTTTATCAGCACCGATTACCAAAACTTTTTTATACTGTCCACTTTCAATTAATGAACAACCTGCCTGGAATGCAAATAAGAATCCTGAACATGCTGCAGACAAATCAAACCCCCAGGCATTAACTGCACCTATCCTTTCCTGAATAAGGCAAGCAGTTGCAGGAAAAAACATATCCGGTGTTACTGTTGCAACAATTATTGCATCTATTTCTTCAGGTTTTAAATTATGATTTTTAATTAGATCTTCAGCAGCTTTAGTTGCTAGATCACTTGTTGCTCCGTTTTCCAGCATTCGCCGTTCTTTAATACCTGTACGTGTTGTAATCCATTCATCCGTTGTATCGACAATGCTTTCAAAGTAAGCATTCGTTAAAACCTTATCCGGTACGTACATCCCCAATCCTGTAATTATCGCACTATATTTTTTTCTCTCCAAAATATTTTCCGTTAATTATTTTGAGTGTTTGAATATTGTTCAATTTCGTTTTTTAATGTATCTATTAATTTTTTATCATGCATTTCTTTTGCACGTAAAACCATATTTTTTATTGCCAGAGGAGTACTTGATCCGTGACCAACAATGCTTATTCCGTTTAAACCAAGCAGCGGTAATCCACCTTGCAATTCATAGTTTGCATTTTTCAATGATTCTCTAAGAGGAGTTCTAACAAATCCAGCTCTCAACTTATTTATGAATCCTTTATCTGCATAATTCCTTAATTGTGCTCTTAGAAATGGGATGATGCTTTCTGCAAACTTCAACAAAATATTCCCAATAAATCCATCACAAATAACCAGATCAACCTTTCCTTTAAAAATATCTTTACCTTCAACATTACCAATAAAATTCAATTTAGATTCTTTTAATAATTTCCCGGCTTCCATTGTTAACAGATAACCTTTTCCTTCTTCTTCACCCACATTTAAAAGACCGACCTTAGGATTTTTAATTTCATAAATTTCTTCAATGAAGATAGAACTTAACAAAGCAAACTCAAGTAAGTGTTTCGGTTTGGAATCAACAAATGCTCCAACATCGGAAATAAATGTATAGCCCTGTTTTTCATTCGGGAAAGGTGCTGTTAAGGTTGGTCTGCTCACTCCGGGAATTCTACCAATATTTAAAACTGAACTCATAGTCATTGCGCCGGTATTTCCTGCACTTACAAATCCATCTGCTTTATTATCTCTGACTAATTTGGGACCAATGACCAAAGATGAGTTAAGCTTTTTTTTAAGAGAACTTGTCGGGCTATCTCCCATTTCAATTACTTCATCAGTGTGAACAATTATATCCTCATTAATGGATAGATTATGTAAAGAAGCAACGTTTAAAATTTCTTCTTTCTTACCAACAAGAAGTAGTTGAAAATTCTTTGCTTCAGCATAAGCCTGAAAAGCTCCAAGCACAGCATTTTCCGGTGCAAAATCGCCACCCATAGCATCAATTGCGATTCTACATTGAGAGCCGGAACTATTAATATTGGTCATTTAATACGAGTTCTTTTATCCTTTTGGAATGAACATCGAACGTTCATTATAATATCCGCAGGAAGGACAAGCACGATGTGCAAGCTTAATTTCACCGCAATGAGAACAGGTGCTCATTGAAGGTACTGATGCTTTATAGTGAGTTCTTCTTTTATCTCTTCTGCTTTTTGAATTTTTTCGTTTCGGATGTGGCATTGTTAATATCTTTTCCTTTAGTTTTTATTAATTTTGTTTTTCAATTCTAATAACGGTTTCCATCGTTCATCTATTTCCTGTCCAGGGCAGTCACATTTACCTTCGTTCAGGTCTTTGCCGCACTTATAACATAAACCTTTGCAATCTTCCTTGCATAATTTTTTCATCGGTATAGAAAGTATTAAATAATCACGAACGTCCTGCGAAATATCAATTTTATCAGCATCGTGGGGAAGATAAGTAACATCCACTTCTTCCGATTTTGAACTAATATCCCTCAACAGGTACACCATTTTATAATTACTTTCAACAGTTCTTACAAATTCTTTACTGCATCTATCACAAATAAAATTTGCATCAACTGAAGTTGATGATTCTATAATAATCTGGTCATCAAATTTATTAAGAACAACGTTAGTATAATAATCGCCAAAGAAGGGTTCTTCAAGTTCTAAATTCTTTATACCGAAATTAAAATCATAATTATACGTACCGTTCGATAGACCGGAAACCTTGATTTTCATCACTGTACGCAAAGTTTAAATAAAAATGACAATAAATATATCAACACTTTTGCTGACAATCAAACATTTTGAGGAGCACATATAATCGCATAAGCATAGTAAAACAGTCTATTACAATTAGCTGTTAAATTTATCATACAAATAATTTCGTGATTGATAATTCTTCAGGATTAACAATTTATTGTTATTTTTGATACCGTATTTACAGCTTACAATAGGAATTCAATGATTGAGGTACAAAACCTGGTAAAAGAATTTCAGCACACCTTTGCTGTCGATGATATTTCTTTCAGTGTAAAATCGGGCACTATTTTTGGCCTTCTAGGACCAAATGGTGCTGGGAAAACTACAACTATCCGAACTGTATTAAATATAATCAAACCAACATCCGGCAAAGTTTTATTCAACGGCGAACCAATTAAAAAAGATTTTCTAAACAAGATTGGTTATCTGCCCGAAGAAAGAGGTTTGTACAAAAAAAGTAAAGTAATAGATGTAATCGTATATTTCGCGCAGCTTAAAAATATGAGTCGTACACAAGCTATAAGTGAAGCGGATACCTGGCTAAACAGATTAAATATTAAGCAATATCGCAACAACAAGCTTGAAGAATTATCAAAAGGAAACCAGCAAAAGATACAATTTATTACGGCAGTGATTCATAATCCTGATCTGATGATATTCGATGAACCATTTGCCGGATTCGATCCGATCAATCAACAAGAGATACGAGAACTTATTTTTTCTTTCATTTCAGCGGGAAAAATAATCATTCTTTCCACACATCAGATGGAAACCGCAGAAAAATTGTGTTCTGAAATATTCCTTATTAATAAAGGTAAGAAAGTTACAAGCGGAAATCTTGCACGTATTAAAAGAGAATTCGGCGGTAATCATGTTGAAATTAAGTTTAACGGAAATGCTTCTTTTCTTTCATCTATGAATGAAGTTGTCAAGCTCGACACATATAATAACTATGCTGAAATTGAATTAAAGGATGAAGTAGAACCTTCAGTATTCTTAAAACAAATTATTGATAAAATAGAACTCACACATTTTTCAGTAATTGAACCAACTCTGAACAGCATATTTATTAACTTAATCGAACAAAACTAAAAGAACACGATGAAAAAAATTTTAACGATTGCAAAGTGGGAATATATTGAAAAGCTTAAGACTAAAGCATTCATTATATCTTTAATTATTACGCCACTCATTATTATAGGATTTTCAATCCTTCCAACACTTCTTTCTAACAAGGAAGAATTAAGAACTAAAGCAATTGGTGTTGTAGATCCTTCCGGTGAATATTTCAACCAGTTAAATTCAGAACTTAAGAAATACACAATAGACAACGGACAACCGAATTATATACTTCTGAACCTCACTACAGGAGGAAAAACAATAGATGAATTAAAATCTGAAGCTGATAAGAAAGTATTGGAAAACAAAATAGAAGGTTACCTCCTTATTAAATATGGCAGTACTGACTCAATGTCGATTGAATACAGGAGTGAAAATTTCGGTAGTTTCCGCGATCTTGGTCGTTTTGAAGAAAAAATAAATAAGATAAGAATCGATAATGAACTTTTAAAAAAAGGAATAGATCCTGAAGTTGCTAGCGTTATTCAGAATAATATTGAGCTTCAACAAATTAAAATTGAAAAAAGTGGTAAGGAAGGTAAACAGGATTTTCTTGTTGTTTTCTTCTCGGCATTTATTTTCATTCTATTATTAATGATGATGGTAATTTACTCCGGACAATTACTTGTACGCAGTTTAATTGAGGAAAAATCCAACCGGCTGATAGAAATATTAATATCGAGCTGCTCCCCGGAAGAGCTTCTTACCGGAAAAATATTAGGTCTTAGTGCATTAGGATTAACGCAGATTATAATATGGTCTTTTATAGGAATTAGTCTCGTTGGCGGTGCTGTTATTCCACCGGAAGCATTTGAAAACATACTTCCAATGCTTGTTTATTTCATTCTCGGATTTCTTTTTTACACTACAATCTTTGTCGGAATCGGCTCTATTGTCAACACGGAGCAGGAAGCTCAGCAGATGACAACTTACATAAGTCTGATATTGGTAATGCCAATAGTAATAGCGGTTTCAGCAATTCAAAATCCGGATACAATGATTGTTAAGGTGTTTTCTTACATTCCTCTAACAATTCCATCAATCATGCTCCTGAGATTTAAAGTTGCTCCCGTTCCGGTATCAGATATAATAATCACACTTGCTATTTTGATTCTATCGATTTTGATAACACTTAAAATTGCTGCAAAAATCTTCAGAATTGGAATTCTCTCATATGGTAAAAGACCTACGATAAATGAACTTATTAGTTGGACGAGAGAAAAATAGAGCTTTAGTAATATCTTCCGGTTTGATATATACATCTCATTCGATATTTTGACTTTATATTATTGATTATTATTTATTTGCCGAATAACTTTTTATATGCTAATATTTTCATCGGCATTAGCAGCAATCATTCCAATGACTGCTTATCTCATTATCATCTGGAGATTTGACCGCTACGACAGGGAACCATTCAAGCTGGTCCTTCAAAATTATTTATGGGGATCAATCGGTGCAATAATTTTTGCAATACTTGGTGGATTGGTCTTCTCATCGTTTCTTTCAATATTTGTAACAAATAAGGAAGAACTTGGATACCTCGGAACTGTTGTTACGGCACCAATAGTTGAAGAAGTTACTAAGGGAGTATTTCTTCTAATCACCGTAACCAACAAAAGATTTGATAATATGACTGATGGAATTGTGTACGGCGGTGCAATTGGCCTTGGATTCGGAATGACAGAAAATTTTCTTTACTTTATTTCGTATGGAACAACCATATCAGGCTGGATTTCAATTGTAATTATACGCACAATGTTTTCTGCTGTAATGCATTGCGTATCTACTGCCACATTCGGTGCTTTTCTTGGCTATTCAAAATTCAAAAGAAATACTCTTAGATTTTCATTGCCTTTTGTAGGCTTAATAATTGCGATACTAATTCATTTTTCATGGAACTTCATGGTAAGCTTTAAATCAACTGCCTTACTGGGATTTCTGTTTTTGGCTATTACAATTATTATCTTTATTGCTATTTTTTCAGCATCGGTTTTAGGAGAGAAAAAAATTATTTTTAACGAGCTTTTAGCTGAGGTTGATCTAAACGTTATTCCTTTATCTCATTTAACCATTCTTAGTTCAACCAGCAGAAATGCAAAGGGATGGATTGATGAACGTATTCGGAAGCAGTATATAAAAGCAGCAACAACTTTGGCATTCAGAAAAGTACAACTGAAAGAATCTAAAGGAAACAGCAGAAAATATTACGAATATGAAGTTGAAAACTACAGGCAATTTATCAAAAATCTTTTTATATCAATTAATGAAAAAATTGCATATAAAAAATCTGTATAATCGAAATTGGTATTTATTGATCGGGATATCTTATCATGGGTAAAGTTGGAATATTCGGTGGTACATTTGATCCGATCCATAATGGACATCTTATCACTACTCAATCTGTAAGAGAGCTAAGAAATCTTGATAAAATTATATTCGTTCCTTCATTTGTATCTCCACATAAACCAAATATCAAATCTGCAAGTCCCAAACACAGACTGAATATGATAAAACTTGCTATTGAAGGAGTTGATTTTTTTGATTATTCGGAATATGAAATTGATAAAGGAGGAATTTCCTACACAGTCGATACGCTTCAGGAGTTTAAAAAGAGATATGATGAACTTGAGTTTATTATCGGCTATGATAATATTTTTACATTTCATACCTGGAAAAATCCGGATGAAATATTGGAACTCGCAAAGATTATTGTATTAAAAAGAAAATCGTCCATACCACGTTCATTTATAGATAAGTTTGTAAAAGCGGCAACGTTCGTACAAACAAGGGGAATCGAAATAAGTGCAACAGATATCCGTGAGAGAGTTAAAAAAGGAATGCCAATCAATTTTCTTGTCCCCGAAAAAGTTAAGGAATATATTTACAAGAACAATTTATACGGATAAACTGATGAAAATTCTTGTTACAGGTGGAGCCGGTTTTATTGCTTCACATGTTGCTGATGCATTTATTGAAGATAAACACGATGTCGTAATCCTCGATGATCTTTCAACAGGATTTGAAAAAAATGTGAATTCTAAAGCAAAGTTTGTAAAAATGCATATCTGTGATAAAGAAATTGCCAGATTATTTGAAGAAGAAAAATTCGATGCAGTAAATCATCATGCGGCACAGATGGATGTTCGTCGTTCAGTTAAAGATCCAGCCTTTGATGCAACAACAAATATCCTAGGAACAATAAATCTTCTCCAAAACTCAGTTAAATATGGAGTGAAAAAATTTATATTTGCATCAACTGGTGGTGCTGTTTACGGAGAACAGGAGTACTTCCCTGCTGATGAAAAACACCCGATGAATCCTCTTTCTCCCTATGGAATATCAAAATTAAGCGTTGAAAAATATCTTTATTTCTATTACAATGAATACAAATTAAATCATACTATTCTCAGGTATGCAAACATTTATGGTCCACGACAAAATCCATTTGGTGAAGCAGGAGTAGTTGCAATTTTCTCAAATAAACTATTAAAAGGTGAGCAACCGGTAATTAACGGAACCGGCAAACAAACACGCGATTATGTTTTTGTGAAAGACGTTGTAAAAGCAAATCTTCTGACATTGAATGATGATAAAAGCGATATATATAATGTTGGGACAGGTATTGAAACAAATGTCAATGATCTTTTTAAAACATTAAATGGAATAGTCGGCAAAGGACAGGTAGAAAAACATGGTCCTGCAGCAGCCGGAGAACAATGGAGAAGCGTTATTACCTCCGAAAAACTTTTAAGAAAATTTAACTGGAAACCTGGAACAACTTTGGATAAAGGTTTAGAAGAAACAGTAGATTATTTTAAAAATAATCTTGTTTGATTTTTTTAGTAATGCAGAAAGAACTTGTAGAAAAATTATTCAGCAACAATCACAGGGCAGTTGCACGTTCTATTTCAATCATAGAATCGGATAATTTACAATCTGCAGAACTATTAAAAACTATTTACACACGGGTTGGTAATGCATATCGCATAGGAATCACCGGTCCCCCTGGTGCCGGTAAAAGTACCATCACAAATCAACTTACAAAACTTTACAGGAAGCAAAATAAAAAAGTAGGAATTATTGCCGTCGATCCAACAAGTCCTTTTACTGGCGGTGCATTGCTTGGCGATCGTGTACGTATGTCTGAAATTGGAATGGATGACGGGGTTTTTATTAGAAGTATGGCAACACGCGGCAGTCTGGGTGGATTAAGCAAACGTGCAATCGATGCAGCTGATGTTCTTGATGCAGCAGGATTCGATCTCGTAATTTTTGAAACAGTTGGCGTTGGTCAATCGGAGCTGGATATTGCTGAAGCGGCAGATACTACTGTTGTAATCTTAGTTCCTGAATCCGGAGATGCCGTCCAGGCAATGAAAGCTGGTTTAATGGAAATAGCAGACTTTATAGTGATGAATAAAAGTGATCGCCCCGGATCTCAACAGGCAATTGCGTCACTTCAGACTATTTTGATGATGAGAGATCATGATGAAAAAAGCTGGATGATGAATATTATAAAATCTGTTGCCTCTGAAAATACCGGTATAGAGGAAATTGCAAGTGAGATAGAGAGACATCATAATTATATAAAGGGAAAAAAGCTTTTTATTAAAGGTAGAGAACGAAGAATGAAAAAAAGGATAAAGGATATTGTTGAGAATAAAATAAAAGATGAATTATGGAGTACAAACAGTGAAAATTATTTAACTTCCTCATTAGAAAAAGTTGTATTAGGAAATTTATCTCCCTATCATATAGCCGAAGAAATTATTGATAATTTCAAAAATCAGAACTAGAGTAGGTTCAAAACTTTAATCATATTCATTTTTCTATTGCCGATAGATAAGGATACTTTATGAATTCAACAGACTCACCATTTATAGCTGAATTAACTGAAGATCAGCTCATAATTCGCGATACGATAAGGGAATTTGCTGAAAATAAAATTCGTCCTGTAATTATGGAACTTGATGAATCTCAAAGCTTCCCGAGAGAATTATTAAGAGAACTTGGAGAATTGGGATTCCTGGGAATAATTTTTCCTGAAGAATACGGTGGTGCAGGCCTGGGTTATGTTGAGTTTGAAATTATCATCGAAGAACTGGCACGTGTTGATCCTTCTATTGCATTATCCGTTGCCGCACATAATGGATTATGCACTAATCACTTATTCAGATTTGCTAATGAAGAACAAAAGAAAAAGTATATTCCTGATCTTGCTTCAGGTAAAAAAATTGGTGCCTGGGCATTAACCGAACCGGCTTCCGGAAGCGACGCTGCAGGATTACGAACAGTCGCAGAGAAAAAAAACGATCACTATATATTAAATGGAACCAAGAATTTCATAACACACGGCAAATATGGTGAAATAGCCGTTGTGATGACAATAACCGATAAAAATGAAGGAAAGAAAGGGATTAGTGCTTTTATACTGGAAAAGGGCATACCTGGTTTTTCCGCAGGGAAAAAAGAAAACAAGCTTGGCATGCGAGCCAGTGAAACCTCCCAACTGATTTTTGAAAACTGTATAGTACCTAAAGAAAATTTGATTGGAGAAGAAGGAATGGGATTTATCCAGGCACTACAAATTCTTGAAGGCGGCCGAATCTCAATTGCATCTTTGAGTGTTGGTTTAGCTCAAGGATGTCTTGATGCTTCAATCAAATATTCCAAAGAAAGAAAACAGTTCGGAAAACCAATTAGTGATTTTCAAGCCATTCAATTTAAACTTGCAGAAATACAAACAAATATTGAAGCTGCCAGAATGTTAACATTGCGGGCTGCATATCTTAAAGACAAAGGAATACCAAACAGAAAAGAAGCAGCAATGGCAAAATTGTTTGCAAGTGAAATTGCTGAAAAAGCTGCAAGTGAAGCAGTACAAATTCATGGGGGATATGGATTTGTAAAAGATTATCCAGTCGAAAAGTTTTATCGCGATGTTAAACTATTAACTATCGGTGAAGGTACTTCGGAAATTCAAAGAATTGTTATTGCCAGGGATTTACTCAAAAATTAGATTCTGATTATTTATAACGTGAACACGGGAATTCCAAATAAACTAAAATGAAATCAATAGGCAAAAAAATAAAAGAAACTCCGGATAGCTTAAAAAAACAGGATTACCAGAAAGAACTTTTGCGTAAGCTAAATGCTCTTAAGTCACAAGTAATGCTTGGCGGTGGCAAAAAAGCGATCGAACGTCAGAAATCTAAAGGTAAACTTACAGCGCGTGAAAGGATTGATCTTTTAATTGACAATCCAAAAGAATTTTTTGAATTGAGCACATTTGCAGCCCAGGATATGTACGAAGAATTCGGTGGGGCACCTTCTGCCGGAACCGTTTACGGAATCGGAAGGATACACGGAAAATATTGTGTGATTGTTGCAAACGATGCAACCGTAAAAGCTGGTGCGTGGTTTCCTATAACGGCAAAGAAAAATTTGCGTGCTCAGGAAATTGCGATGGAAAATCATTTACCGATAATTTACCTTGTTGATAGTGCGGGTGTATTTCTTCCTATGCAGGATGAAATCTTTCCCGACAAAGAACACTTTGGAAGGATATTTCGTAATAATGCAATAATGTCTTCGAAAGGAATTCCGCAAATTGCTGCAATAATGGGTTCTTGTGTCGCAGGAGGTGCTTACCTCCCTATTATGAGCGATGAAGCATTGATCGTTGAAGGAGAAGGATCAGTATTTCTTGCCGGCTCTCATCTGGTAAGAGCCGCAATAGGAGAAAAAATAGATAATGAAAACCTTGGCGGTGCAAAGGTTCAATCTAATATTTCCGGTGTTACTGATTACATAATGAAAGATGATAAAGAATGCCTGGAACAAATAAGAAGTCTTATTGAAAAATTTGGCGAGACTGATAAAGCAGGTTTCAGCAGAATCGATTCCAAGCCCCCTGCTTTTGGTTCGACAGAAATTTATAATATTCTGTCGGAAGATACACTTAAACCTTACGATACGTACGATGTAATTGCAAGAATTGTTGATGAATCAAAAATTGATGAATACAAAGCTGGTTATGGCAAAACTATTATTACAGCTTACGCAAGAATCGATGGCTGGGCAGTGGGTATTGTTGCAAATCAAAGAACAGTTTTAAAAACCGAGACAGGTGAAATGCAGGTAGGTGGAGTAATTTATTCCGACAGCGCAGATAAGGCAACAAGGTTTATTATGAACTGCAACCAGAAAAAAATTCCACTTCTATTTTTACAGGATGTAACAGGATTTATGGTGGGCAGTCGTGCTGAGCACGGAGGCATCATAAAAGACGGGGCAAAAATGGTGAATGCTGTTGCGAACTCAGTTGTACCAAAGATTACAGTAATTGTTGGTAATTCCTTTGGTGCAGGCAATTATGCAATGTGTGGAAAGGCGTACGATCCCCGATTTATTTTTGCTTATCCTAATGCAAAAATTGCAGTTATGGGAGGTTCACAGGCCAGCAGTGTTCTTCTCGATATTAAGTTAAAGCAGGCAGAGAAAAACGATGAACATTTTAGTGAAGAAGAAAAGAAAAAATTATTGGATGAAATTTCAAAAGCTTACGATGAAAAGAATAATCCTGTTTATGCTGCTGCAAGATTGTGGATAGATGAAATAATTGATCCTGCTGAAACAAGAAAATATATTTCTATGGCAATTGAAGCTGCAAATAATAATCCGGAAATGCCTAGGTTCAATCCGGGAGTGATACAGACGTAATATAAATGTTATGATGACTACCTATCATTTCAGAATCATCTTACTATTCTTTTTATTATCAATTCCGGGATTACCCCAACAAAGCAAACTTTCCAGAGCAGTAAATCATTTATCAGAATTTATAGCCTCGGATAGTTTTAAAGAACTTAAAAGAACTAATGATGATCTGACTTTAGTAGATTCGATTTACCTTAGAGCCGTCAATATTGCCAACAAAGATTACTCGGAAGCTTTGTTAGCAACAACATTTACAACAATACCTTACAGGGAAGTTCCTATAGTAGTCCCATTAATCAAATCGTTAATTTATTATCCTTTGGTTTCTGCTGATGATTCAACTTTTAAAAAGAAAAATCGAAATCTACCGAGACAATTATTTATCGATTCTCCTGATAATGATTATGGCGATCTTGATAAACTGGCGCATTTTTTCGGAAATGCGTTCATCGGTTACTCTGAGAACATCTTGGATTTATCTCATCTAATTGGTTATTTTGTGGAATCGTTTGAGGAGGATTTTAAGGTGGACTCAAGAGTCGATTACCGCGATCTCGATGTTAATTCGTATGGCGATTATTTCGGTAAACTTTTAGAAAAGCATAATGAGCTTCTTCCTTCTCAGGTTATGTTAATTCGTTCACTCCGTTATTTTAATTTTGTGCAATGAACTCGATACTAATTATTGATGATGAAATACAGATTTGCGAAAGCATCAAAATGATCCTCGATTATGAAGGATATAAAGCAGTTTATGCTACCGATGCACCTTCCGGATTAACTAAACTTAATGAGGATTCCTTTTCTGCTCTGCTACTTGATATTCAGATGCCTGAAATGAACGGATTCGAAGCTTTGAAAAAAGTAAAAGAAACAAAACCTGAACTATCTGTAATAATTATTTCGGCACATGGAAGTGTTGAGAACGCAATTAAAGCTACCAAGCTTGGTGCATTTGACTTTATTGAAAAACCAATCGATCGGGATAAGCTTCTGATCAGTGTAAGAAATGCTGTGGAACAGTCTAAGCTGATGGTTGAAAACAAAGAGATAAAAAAGAATCTGGGTGAAGGCGGTGAGATACTCGGGGAAAGTAAGGCGATAAAACATATTTTAGAGATGATCGATAAAGTAGCACCGTTAGACACAAGAGTATTAATTACTGGTGAAAACGGAACAGGAAAAGAATTAGTTGCTAGAGCAATTCATACAAACAGTGAACGCAAAAATAATCCATTCATAGAAGTTAATTGTGCGGCTATTCCGAATGAATTAATTGAATCCGAATTGTTCGGTCATGAGAAGGGATCGTTTACAGGTGCGGTACAACAGCGAATCGGTAAATTTGAGCTTGCAAATACAGGAACAATCTTTTTGGATGAAGTCGGAGATATGAGTCTTCAGGCTCAGGCTAAAGTTTTAAGAGCGATTGAAGATAGTAAAATAGAACGTGTCGGTGGTGGTAAAAAAATAGATGTTGATGTGAGAATAATTGCAGCAACTAATAAAAAATTAGTTGAGGAAATTGCTAATGGAAATTTCAGGGAAGATCTTTACCATCGATTAAATGTTATACCAATTAATATTCCTCCACTAAGAGAACGACTTGAAGATATTCCGATTCTCATTAAACATTTTGTAAATGATATCACAAACAAACATAAAAAGGCTTCTGTTAATTTTTCCGCTGATGCCATTCAATTCTTAAAAGGATTAAACTGGAGTGGAAACATTCGTGAATTGAAAAATATCATTGAAAGAATAATTATTATTGTTGATAAAAAGGAAATTGCCAAAAGCGATATAGAATTTTTATTCACAACCGGGCAATCATCAATGGATGATATAATTGAAGATAGTAATACATTTCAGGATTTTAAAGAAAAAGCTGAACGTGCATTTATTCTGAAACAACTAAAAATCAACAACTGGAATATCAGTAAAACAGCTGAAACACTCGAAATTCAACGCAGTCATCTGTACAATAAAATGAAGAAATATGGAATAGAAAAAGGAGAATAATAATGAGTACAATCTTCTCCAAAATTATCAATAAAGAAATTCCCGCTAATATAGTTTTTGAATCAGATACAATTCTTGCATTTAAAGATATCAATCCGCAAGCTCCGGTTCATATTCTGATTATTCCAAAAATCGAGATACCTAAAGTAACCGATATAAATGGAAAAGAACACGCTTCTTTATTAGGTGAAATGATGGATGCTGCTAACAAAATAGCCAAAGATATGAACATCGCTGATGATGGATTTAGACTGGTATTTAATTGCGGAAATAATGCCGGGCAGGACGTCTATCATTTACATATGCATTTATTAGGTGGAAGAAAAATGAATTGGCCTCCGGGCTAATTGCCTCATTCCTACCCCTTAACCAAGGTGAAAGGAATTAAAATCTAAGCTTGAAAATAATTTGGGTGTTTATCAATTTCTCCTGTCCGTTTTAATTCACCAATCAATATTGAATCATAACCATATTTATAACGGATTCTGTTCACAACTTTCAGCATTCTTCTCCTTTTTATTTCTGTCCATTCAAATAATTCTTCCTGCTCAGAACAATTCGAAAAATTAGTTAGCCTGACTCCGATCAACCTTACGGCAATTCTTCGTGTATATGCTTTGGTCATCATATCCCAGGCGACTTCAAATATTTCCTCGTCATCATCAGTTGGTTTTATCGTTTTTGCTCTTGTTAAAGTTTTAAAATCTGAATAACGCAGTTTTATACTTACTGTTGCAACCTGCCAATCCATTTCTCTTAACTCGTGACAAACTTTCCCTGTAAGATAAAATAGTTTTTCTTTTAAAAATTCCTTGCTTGTAACATCAGCAAAAGTCCTTTCGTGTGAAATGCTTTTCTGCTCCCACTGAACTGTTAAATATTCACTTCCTTTACCACAGGCTTTCCTGTAAAGATCAATCCCGTATTTGCCGTATGCAGTGGCAAAATAATCTTGAGGAAGTTTTGTGATATCACCGATTTTAAAAATTCCTTTTGAATTCAGATCCTTCAACATAACTTTTCCCACGCCGGGAATTGTTTCAACAGGCATTGGCGCAAGAAATTCTTTTCCCATTTCAGGAATGATGTAAGTTATTCCGCAAGGTTTCATACAGTCTGAACCGATCTTTGCAATTGTTTTGTTACTTCCAATTCCTATTGAACATGGAAGAGAAAGTTTCTGCCGGATTTCTTTTTGCAGGAAAGAAGCAAATGCAAACAACGATCCGTAAATATTTCTGCAGCCAGTAAAGTCCATATAAAATTCATCGATGGAAGCCTGCTCTACTACCGGAGCGTATTGCTCAAGAATTCTTTTTACGGCTTTTGAAAAACGTGAATATTCACCGTGACTGCCGTGAATGTATATTCCGTGAGGACAAAGTTTGTAAGCGGTCCTTATAGGCATTGCTGAATGCAAGCCAAACGCACGCGCTTCGTAGGAACAGGCTGCTACCACTCCCCTTCCGTATTTCGGATCACCGCCAACAATAACCGGCTTGCCCCTTAGTGAAGGATCAAGTATTCGTTCCACTTCAACAAAAAATGCATCGAGATCTAAATGAAATATTGTACGCATTAATTTAAATATCAGTCATTTCTGGTTATGAGATTGTCATTTATTTTTTAAACAATTTATCTTTAATTAGCTGCTATCTCTCCTAATCTTTTATAAGCTTTTACAATCGTTGGAGGCATTTCAACTTTAGTTCTTTCTTCCAGGAGATGAATCAGTTCAAAGGCATTTGCAACTGCATCCCCCTTCGGATGGTTATTCATTATTACGTGAACCTCTTTCACTTTTGATTGTATAGATTTTATCACCTGCTCTATTTCGATAAGCTCTCCCGGCAAATACAAATATTTGTAACGTTGATTTTGCTCCTCATAACTCTGCTTCTTGCCAAAATTATTAATTGAATTCTTCCATGCTTCTTCGTTTCTTCCATGAAAACGGATGTATGCTTTATCATTTGTTATGATCGGTTCAAACGGAATTGCCTGCCCGATTTGCGGCTGATCAATTGTGCAAAATGTGAGATTATTTTTCTTAAAGAATTCATAAGCTTCTTTATTCCGCCAGGATGAGTGCCTGACTTCAACAAAAAGATTATAGTTTTGAAATATGTCTTTCAATTCACTAATAAATTGAGTTGCAGAATTATTGTACGGAAATGAATACGGAAATTGAATCAGCAATCCTCCTAATCGTTCTTCATTCTTTAAAATTTGAAGATTGTACCTGATCGCTTTTATGTTTTGTTCATCATACTTTCGTTTGTGAGTAAAATCCTGATTAAGTTTTACATTAAAAATAAAATCATCGGAGTCCTCAACTTTTCTTATCCAGCTTTCAAACACTCTCGGACTTAAGTAAGCATAATAAGTCGAGTTCACTTCAACACAATTAAAGTAATGTGAGTAAAACTGCAGCCAGTCAAATCCACCTGACTGTTTTTTCGGATAAAAATTCGGCACCCAGTCTTTATAGGACCAGCCTGCTGTACCTATGTAGAATTTTGGCATAAATTGTACGATTTTTTCATTGAAGTTTAATAGCATATATGCTATATTGGTTTATGAAATTTGAAGTTGTTTTCTTTAAAACAGGGACTAAAAATCCCATAATAGATTTTATATTATCACTTGATGAAGAACTACAGCTCGACGTTTTCGCCTTGTTTAAAAGACTGGAAGAGAATCCTTTTTCACTAGGATCGTTATCAAAAAAAAATAACCGGAGTTAAGAATTTATTCGAATTAAGGATAAAAGGTAGAAACATAATAGTTAGATTTTTTTATTGTTACAGAAAAAATAAAATCATAATAGTACTACATGGAGTTATTAAGAAATCTCAAAAAACACCTGCTAAAGAATTACAGTTAGCAATCAAAAGAAAAAAGGAAATTGAAAATGAATGATTTAACAAAACTTGAGAAAAAATTAAGAGCAAGAATAAAAAACTTCGATGAAAAGTATGCCGCTGCAAAAACAAGACTGCAACTGGCAATACAGATTGCCGAAGAGCGCGAAAAAGCCGGAATAACACAAAAGGAATTTGCTCAGCGATTACATACAACACAATCTGTAATTTCAAGAATAGAAAGCGGCAAGCAAAATATCTCATTGGATATGCTTCAGAAAATTGCAGATGCACTGGGCAAAAGTAATGTTGTGATTTCATTCAGATAATTATTTTTTATCTATACTAATTTGAAATAAAAGAACCATTCTCTCTCACCTGTTGAATTGAATCTCTCAGCACACCAAGCGACCTCTGGCTAAGCAAATCAATTTTTATAAGACCGAGGTCTTCAACTCCGTACATATCCGGCTGTGTAATTATCAAACCAACTCCTTTATTTTTTGCATACTCAAGCGCAGTGTAAGTTGTGATCGGCAAAGGAGAAATGACAATTCCGCCGGGATGAATGCTGAGATGCCGCGGAAAATTCGCCAGTCGTGATGCAATATTTATTATGCTTTTCCACGGTTCATTCTTAAAATTAAGCGAACGTGATTCCGGAAACCGTTTAGAAATATAGGGAAGATTTCGTGCATCAGTCCAGGGAATGAATTTGCTTATCTTTGAAATTTCTTCATCCGAAAAGCCGAAAGCTCTTGCTGTTTCCCTGAAAGCAGAACGCGCTCTAATTGTAACGTGTGTAGAAATGAAAGCAACTCTGCTGTAACCATACTTGTTAAAAATATATTGCACAATTTCATCTCTTTCTTTCCAGTTGAAATCGATATCTATGTCAGGCAAAGAAGAACGGCTTTTATTCAAAAATCTTGTAAAATAAAAATCATATTTTATAGGATCAACTTCCGTTAAGCCGAGGCAGTAACAAACAAGACTGTTTGCGGCCGAGCCTCGTGTAAGCGTCATCATTTTTCTTCTTTTTGCCTCCTGGTAAATGTCATAAACGATGAGAAAGTAATCGGCCAATCCCAGATCACTTATAACTTCTAATTCCTCATCAAGCCTTTTTTTTATATCAGTTGTGATTCCACCGTATCTTCTTTTAAGTCCTTCGTGTGTATATCCGGATAATAATGAAAAAGTTGACTTCTCCGTAACCCTGGGAAAATTCGGCACTTTATGTTTTCCGAGTCCGAGATCAACATCACACTGCTTTGCTATAAGATCAGCGTTTGCAAATGCTTCCGGTATTTTATTTTGCAGATGACTAAACGCAGAAGGTGACTTGAAGTAATATTCTTTATCAATCAGATCATTTTCATCAAGATTTTCAAAAGTGCTCCCGTTTTTAATTGCAGTAACAACTTTGTAAAGCAAATAATCATCCGGCTCTGAAAAGTAAACCGGGTTTGAAATTACATATTTAAAATTTCTTTCTTTAGCTGCCTCAAATAATTTCCTTGCATTGAATTTGTTTGCCTTCGTAACAACAAGTTCGGCAAAGATATTTTCGTAGTTTGGAATGTTTTGCAGAAGTTCAATTGAACTGGTCAGTATAAAAAGATTTGGAAACTCATTTTGTAAAAGTTTAAACAGAGAAATATCATTTTTTAATTTTCTTGCCGTAATTATTCTGCAAATGTCCGGATAGCCATCGAAATTTTTTGCGAGGAAGAGTGCATATGGAACCTCACCCCCTGCCCCTCTCCTTATAAAGGAGAGGGGAGTTTCTCTAGTTTCGGGTTCATCTATATAAGTTCCAAGTATTGGTTTTATTCCTCTCTCTTTTGCTTTTTTGTAGAAAGAGACAAGCCCGTACATTCCGTTTGTATCTGTGAGAGCAACGGAATTTAGTCCGTAACTAACAGCTTTCTCAAGTATTTCATCAATCGTGATAACACCTTCAAGCAAAGAGTAGTTGGAATGTACATGAAGTGGAATCATTTTGCTAAAATCCCAAAGAACAAATCACAAATAAATTTCAATCTTTAAAATCTGAATTCTAAAAGAAAAGCTGGTAATTGTGATTTGGAAATTATTTGTCACTTAATGTTTGACTATTGTTTTTTATTTCTACCCAGCATAAGCGGCTTTTAATTTTTCTTTATCCAAAGAAGTAGAGTGATAAATATCTCCTTCGGTTAAACCTTCATCATCGGGCACATAATATTTTTCTGCAGTATCGTTGTAAGATTCAAGCTTCACTGTTTCGTTTGCAAGTATATCAAGATCTTCAACAATTATGTTGTTGGAATTTTCAGCATCAATTCTTCCTTTAACTATGTATGGTCCCATAGAAAGAGTTTCCTCAGCAACTTTATAATATGCACGAGGGAAAATGACTGCTTCATAAGTGCCGGTTAAATCTTCAAGAGATAAGAATTTCATTATGTCACCTTTTTTTGTCCTTATTCTTTTTGATGACATATACCAGCCAATCATTTTAACTTTTTTGCCGGGATGCTTTTCCATTTCTTCTGAAGGAGTAAAATGATATTCTTTATCATGCTCACTAAAGAATTCAAGCGGATGTTTGGTTACCATGTAATCGAAAGCTTCATACTCGGCAACACATTTTTCTTCGAGCGAAAAGTCTTTTTTTGTTTTTACGGCTTCTTCAAGCTCGAATGCTTCATTAATAAAAAGATCGTTGTAGTCCTCTTCCAGCATTTTAAGCTTGTTGAAGTAAATATCTGCCAGCCTTAAAAGAGTGTAACGTGTTTCGCCAAAGCAATCCATTGCACCGCATTTTATGAGAAGCTGAGTTTCTTTTAACCCAATTTTTGTTCTTACAATAAAATCAGGGAGAGAAATGTATTTGCCGTATTTTTTTCTCTGTTCAATAATTATATCAATAGAAGAATAAGAAAGATGTTTTACTGCCATCAGCCCGACACGGATTTCTTTTTTCTTTCCCCTGTACTCTTTTTCACCTTCATTGATGCAAGGAAGAAGAACATTTATCCCGAAGCGTTTTGCTTCCTGTATGTAAACAGCTCTTGCGTAAAAACCGCCGCCGTTGTTCAGTACACATGCCAGAAACTCAGCAGGAAAGTGAGCTTTTAAATAGGCAACCTGGAAAGAAAGCAGGGCAAAACTTGCGCTGTGAGCTTTGCAAAAAGAATATCCTGCAAAAGATTCTATCTGCCGCCATAATTCTTTTGATATTTCACGGGGAATTTCTTTTTTATCACAGGACTCAAAAAATCTTTTTACTATTAATTTCATTGCCTTATGCGAACGCATCTTTCCACTCATTGCCCTGCGCAGAACATCAGCTTCATCAAGAGTTAAGCCGGCAATGTGATGTGCAACCTTAATTACATCTTCCTGGTAAATCATAACGCCGTAAGTTTCTCCCAGGACTTTTTCCATTTGAGGAAGAAGATATTTTCTTCTTGAAGGATCTCTGTGCCGTGCAATGAATTCTTGCATCATTCCACTTTCTGCAACACCGGGACGAATAACTGAGCTAGCCGCAGTGAGCATTTCAAAAGTTGTAACGTCAAGTCTTTTTAAAAGTGAACGCATTCCCGGGGATTCAATATAAAAACAGCCGATCGTTAAACCTTTCTGCATTATGCGGCATGTTTCAGGATCGTTAAAAAGAAATTCATAATTGAAAATGTCAAACGGTATCCCCTTCTCCTGCCGCGGAATATCCTGGTAAAGCCGTATTGGCAACAGAGGAATATTGCGATTAATTGGGAAGCTTAATTCTGATAAAGAAATATGTTCGAGCATTTAAGACCAGTTTTAAGTGTAAGTTGTAGCTTAAGAATAAACAGAACAGAGTTTAGTAATATTTTAGAGCGGCCCTTCTTCTTCGTGGATTTTTAGGTACCGGCATACTATCCCATGTTCTACCTAATAAACTTCTCCCTGTTTTATGTTTCCTGGTACCTCCCCATTGTTTAAAAAAGAAGGGGACATTGTATCTTTCACAGATATTTTTTATATGTATTACCCACTCTTGTTCTAGTTTACGTGCCTTTGGTCCCGATTCTCCGCCAACAATTACCCAATCAATATTCTTCAAATCCATTTTGTCGATTCTGCTAATAAGAGGCTCGACTGAAAGAAATCTTACTGCTGAAGGTACTGTTCTCAAATGATCTATCCTGTTAACATATTTCTGCGATTCTACACTTACGCCCATCCAGACATTATCCGGCCATTCTATCATAGGTGCAAGTATCCTTAACCTTTCAGACCTTTTAGTAAGTATTTGGAAAGTATGCCAATGAGCCCGCTTCATAACATCGAACGTATCCTGAATAAAACTTAAAGGCACTTTTTCGTGGAAAAGATCACTCATTGAATTTACAAAAATTACTTTTGGTGTTTTCCAGGAAAGAGGAACCTCCAATACATCCGGATGCATAGCCAGCTCAAACGCATTCTTATACCTTTCGACTCCTATTCTCTGAAGTCTCTTGGCCATTCTTTCTGCATAACAGTTCTTACAACCCGGGCTAATTTTATTGCAGCCGGTAACGGGATTCCAGGTTGATTCAGTCCATTCAATAGTTGATTTGTTAGCCATTTTAATCCTCAAATCTTAAAGAAGTTTGACTAGGACCACCAAATCTGGCTTTATTCCAGAAATCATATCCTCTTTTGCTTTTTGAAAAGAAAGCTAAATGATATAAAGACAAATTTTTAGAGGTTGATCTAATTTCAAACATTGTTTTAAATGCCGTATCTGGGTACCCCAATATCATCATCCGACTCACAAATTCTTCCGCCAGGAATTTTCTGAAGTCATAATTTTCATTTTTTAATTTTGCCCACTTCTCCCTCCACACTGCGTCTCCTAAAAAATTATCAACCCGATTATTATCATATTCAACATATCTGAATTCATTTCTACTTGTGTCCATCCAAGATAGTAAAATAAGAAAATCCATCCGATATTTACTCAAAGCCTTCATAGTTCTAAAATTGATTCCCAGATTAAAAGGATCCACGACACAAAATGTTAACACGGTATTTGACTTTGAAGGCTTAGGCAATAATGATAATATTTTAGTAGCCTTTTCATTACAGTCACCTACAATATAGTTTGCCTTTTTAGCGGGGAAATATCTTTGGACTCTTTCTGATAATGTTGAAATACATTTTTCGTCAATATCACAATAAATATAATAGTTATATGGATCAGGAAGATTTAAAGCTATGAGAGAAGAAGTTAAAACATATTTATTTGAATTTCTAATTCGAGCAATCCCTGCAGAAGAAAACAAATCAATATAGACTCTGTTATGAAAACGGTTTTTCATACCTGTTGAAAACATATAGTTATAATGATGTAAGACTTCATATTTATTTTCTGCCCAAGGTCCTACTTCTGGAATGTATAACCCATCGTCAAAGGCTTCAATACTATTCTGGTTAAAACTCATTTCTCCTCCATTTTGCTTTTAATCTTACAATTGTAATATAACAATTTCTTAGCCTGCTTTCTTTTCCATGCTTCTGTAAACGCCAACTACAATTCCTACAAGCTTAAATGAGGGGTATTTTTTATCAATCACTATCGGTTTGTATTCGGGATTTTCCGAGACCAGTTCAATTTCATTTTTCTTTTTATAAAATCTTTTCACCACTGCGGCATCATCAAGTATTGCGGCAACAATCTGCCCGTTCTTCGGTTCCAGGTTCGGGTTAACGATAACAATATCACCACTAAAAATATAAGCGTCTTTTAAACTGTCCCCTTTCACTTTTAGCAAAAAAGAATCTTTCGGCATATGAGCAATAGTCGGCAGATCAATTGTATCAACTGCATCAGGATAAATTGTAAGAGGGTTTCCGGCAGCTACTTCGCCCAAAACAGGGCGTGGTATAAAAAATTTATCTTCAAGGGTTAGCTCAATTCCTCTTGAAAGCTTTGGATTCTTTTTGATGAAACCTTTCTTTTCAATTGCACCGAGATGCTGCTGAACCGTTGCCCTGTTCCTGTAACCAAAATGCTTTGCTATTTCGGCAAGTGTGGGCGGCATCCCCCTATCCGCTTTGTGATTGATTAAAAACTCAAGAATTTTTTTTTGGATTTCCGTTAATTCACGAGGCATAAGCGCACCTTCGGTTAGTGAGTTACAAAAAATGATAGGAAATATTAAATACCATACATTTGTATGGTAAACATAATTCGTACAAATGAAATAATCAATGATTAAAAGGCGGCTGAGGCAAAAAAAATCCTCCCGACGGCTTAAGCTGTGGAAGGATTAAAAAAAGAAGTGAAAATTTAAACTTTTTGGAGGAATATCTTTTCCAAAGATTCGAGCATCTTTTCCCGGAAAATAGGCTTCGAAATAAAATCGTTGAACCCTGTTGCAATGAATTTTTCTTTGTCGCCGGGTAAAACGTAAGCGGTTACAGCGATGATCGGGATATCCTCATAACCGGGCATTTTGTGAATTATCTTCAACGCATCCAATCCATTATATTCGCCCTGAAGATTGATATCCATTACTATAAAATCAAAATGATCTGCATCCAGAAGCGGCAGGGCTTCTTCAAAGCTTACTGCATACTTAATATTTTTCAAACCTTTCATCTGTACTTTGAAAAGGATTTGAGAATCAACCTGGTCTTCAATGTACAGGCAGGATAAACCGGATAAATCTAATTTATCCTCCGATGGCTGAAATTTCTGATTTGAAGATTCATCTTCAAAAGAAAATTCCTCGACTTTACTTTGTACCGGCTCCTGCTTCGGTTTATCAACATCTTCAACTTCCTCTTGTGATCCAACCAGTTTTTCAGTTTCTTCAATCACAGGCTCTTCAGCTTTTTCCTCCACAGGTATCTCTTCTGGTTCTTCAAATTTTTCCTGAAAAGTCTCCTGTTCTTCGATTTTTTCTTGATTGATATCCTTTTCTTCCTGAATTTCCGTATCAACCGGTATAGAAGTTTCTACAGGTTTTTCCGGTATTTCCGTCTCTTCTTCAATTTCAATTCCTTCATTCGAATGCGCAGAAACATCATCTTGAACAAGTTGTTCTTCCTGTTCCATTGTATCAACAGGTTCCCGTGATTCTACTTCAGAAGCAGGTTTTTCAATAGTTGACTCCGTTTCTTCTGTTGAAGTTTGCATCAAGTTAATTGGAAAGACGAAACCACATTCGTATTTGCCCGAATCATCAATAGAAGAGATAAATTTACCTTTAAGTAAGTCCAGCAACGATTGAGTAATCTGTGCTCCAAGCTTTGATACGCCTATTTCCTTTGCTTCTCTTTTATCAATAAATAACTTCCTTAATGTATTTGTCAGGTAATCTGAAGCCGAAGCATAACTATCGGTTAGCATTATTATAAAATTATCATCATCAACCGGATAGGATGAAAAATATATTTTGTTATCCTGACATAAGGTACTAACTAAACGTATCAAATTATTCAGTAGACAATCAAATTTGGTTTTATCAGTTGAGAATTGTAAGGAGGAAGATATTTTACCGTAAGCAAATTCAATATCTCTCGAACCAATAATTTCGTATATATACTTATCGAGTTCCTCAACAACCTTAGTAATCGTTATTTCACTAATATCCCATTCATCTTTTTTCCTCTGAACTTCCGAATACTCAATTATTGCGTTCATTGTACTTAGCAGCTTACCACGGTTTTGATTAATGATTTCTACTGCTTCTTTCTGATCAGGTGTAAGATTATCGATTCCTTCTGTAAGTTCCTGTGCAAATCCAAGAATAACATTCATCGGGGTTAATATTTCATGAAAAACACCTGAGAGAAATGCAGATTCAAGCTGAACGGAATTATCAGATCCTGTTTCGGGAAGTTTCTTTTCTTCAACCTCTTTCATCGCTTCAGAAAGTCTTTCTTCTTCAACTTTACCCGTTTGAGTCTTACCTATGATAACAAACGAGTCCACATTTTTTTCAAAATCTAATACCGGTGTTGCAGAAATTTCTGTTTCAATTAAGGTACTATCCGCAGACTTTAACTGAACCACCATTGAGACTGGTTCTTTCAAATGCGATTGAAAAACAGAAGTATTTATTATAGTTCTGTCTTCATCGATTGAAAGGGAAGTAAATGATGAATTTTCCAAATCCTGTTTTGGAAAACCAAGAATATCAATTGCCGATGAGTTAACAAATTTTATTATGCCTTCCGGATCTGTTACAAAAATCAAATTTGTTGAGTTATCAAATGCTGCTTTGAATAACTGTATATTTTTCTCAAGTTCCAGACTATCAGTTACGTTTTTTACAATATTGAAATGTGCATCCCTGTCATTGAATTTAAAACTAAATTTGCTTACCTCAACAAGAATAGTTGAACCATCTTTTCTTTTTTGTCTTAAAGGCAAACTAAATTTCCCCTCTTCTAATTGTTCACTCGAAGTACCGAGTAAAGTCTGAATATCTTCAGGATTATATAAATCTGTCAGATCAAGCTGCTGGAATTCTTCTTTTGTATACTGATATAAATCCTGTGCAGCCTGGTTTACTTCAAGAAATCTTAAATTTTCTTTATCGTATATGTAGACGGGTTCCGGATTATTTTCTATTAGAAATTCAAACATTCTTCCTCTGCTCTTTATTAGATGCTGAATGTTTTCAACATACTCAATGTTTTCGATTAAAATTGAAAAACCTTCAAATTGATTTTCGCCACCATAGAATTTTGTTAAATAAATTGTGTAATCAGGTTCAGCATTTTTTTCAATTTCAAACTGCCTGTTACACGGCAGAATTCTTTGTGAATCTTCAGATGATAAGAATCTGCTGATTCCTTCTGCCAGAGTGTCGTGTATAATATTTGCAAAATTCAGGCCATTTAATTCTTTCGGCTTTTTATTAAATAATTTAGAAAATCCGGCACTTGAATGCTTAATAGCACCTTTAGATGTAATAAATGCAACCGGTTTAGGGAAATCGTCAATTATTTTATAAAGTGTACCGAGGGATTCTTCTTTCTGTTTAAATTCATAGTTCGTTTCCTTCAACTGGGATATACCTATTATAGCCTGAATATTTTTTTCTTTATCCAGTAAAGGTAATTGAACTATTTCTGTTCCATCCTGGTTTTTAATTTCTTTAAACAATACGCCATCCATAATAACAGAACTCATAGTATTTTTCATAAATTTCGCTAAAACTGAGTTCAGTTCTTTAATATAAGCAGGAATAAATTCTTCAGCTTTTTTACCCTCCAGTTGAAAAGGTCTGAGCCTGATACTTGATGCAAACTTATTGTTCACAATTAAAAACTTCCCCCTATTATCAACTATCCAGAAGAGATCATCAATGGAGTTAACAAGTTTATGTATTATTTCGTAACCTATAAATGTAAACGGGTAAAGTGTTTCAACCTTTTCCAAAATTTCTATTGCTTTCTTATCCCTGATTAAAGCATTTAGATTGATATCCTTCACACCAATTCTAATCTTATCCCGGTAATCCACATTATAGTTAATTGGAATAATTGTACATGATATAAAAAATTCTTCTCCAGGTCTGATAATGTTAAGAATTACCTTAGCTTTTATCCTTTCCCCATTCATGAGTTCGAATTCAAAATGATCTGTATCTAAAATTTCATTTTTATCAATCAGTCTATCCAGCAGCTCATTGAATTTTTCCTTTGTCTCCTCAACAAAATAATCACTGATATTTTTTTGTGTTTCGGATATTTTTAATAATTCTTCACCTTGATTATTTGTATAAATAATTTTGCCATTTCCTTCCAAAACAAATAAAGGATCTCTGCTGGTTTGTGGAATTGCACTTAATATTTTAGCGAGTGAATTATTCATGAAATGTTAAATTTAATCAACTAATTATAACAAAAAATAAATTGGTATGCAGTTACTCTCAAAAATTGTATGTTATTAACATTTTGGACAAAACTTTATTGTGAAATAAATACCTCAGGATTTAAAATAACGAAGCCGCCTCCTAAATTATTTGCTTAACTGCAAACAACTTTTTTCAGGAGACGGCATAACCAATATCAAAAAACAGGTAAATTTATTAATTGAGAAATTTCAATTTAATAACTCCTCATAAAAACTTATCTCCAATTAATAACTCCGGAATTTTCTTCTTCAGCCGCCTGTAAAAATTCTTTGGTTGAGTACTTCACATATTTAGGTTCAGTTGGTACTCTTTTAATTTTCTTTTTTTCACTTCTCTGATAAGTTTTATCTGATTTCTGCTTTTGTGACAATGATTTATTAAAAGGTTCATAACGATTTTTAAAAACCGGAACTACTTCCGGTTTTTTAATTTGTAGTTTTCTACCTCCGAAATCTTCCGGTTTGGCTGATACAACTTTTTGTATTTGTTGTTTTTTACCGGCAAATAAATCTGATTTTTTCTCCTGGATTTTATAAAGTGTGTATGCGCCGATAACCAGAATTATTGTACATACAGTTGCAACAATAACTATCGTTGATAATAATGGAATGAGTTCCATAATTGCCCTCAACTAATAACAGTTAATTAGAAATAGTTTAAATATTTATAGAACCAATTTTTCCAGGTTTATCTTAAATAAGATTCCGGAAATTCTTCAGTTCCTAGCATAGCATTATTGAATAAGAAATAAATTTATAAGTATCTTATAAATTTCTTAATAAGGTACCCACCTTATCATAAAAAACTTTTAGAAATGATTCCTCGACATTTTATTTTAAATAAAATTAATTAATACACTTTTTCAATTCAAATCTTTTTGTTATCACAATAATATCGATATCAGAAGCTTAAATCGAAAAATGTTTTTTATTTTCGACATTAATCAAAACCATTATTGAGCATGATAAATAGAGAACGGTTTCTTATTAAAACTTAAATGGCTTGATTTTTAAGTAATAAGGCAATCATACTTTCTGCATTATCAATTTCCATATCAACCTGAAGTGCCGAAACTGAAATTAACTTAGAAATAGCCTGCATATATTTCGGATCATTCGCAGGAAGATTTGATTTTATTTTTGCAATAAGACTTGTTGCAACACTTTTTGTTTCTCTAGTTATCAGGACAAAAATTCTATCTGCGATTTTACAGATTTTATCTTTTTTATTTGTCGCTAACCTTATCGTATTTTCCAGTTGATCAAAAGAAAGAAGTCCGCGTTTTTCAGCTTCAGGTCTTAATCGGATCACCACCAGCGAAAAAAGTTGCCCAGTAATCTGGTATAATGCTATTTGATTATTAATAATCAATTTAAAATCATGCAGTGAATAAACTTTTGATAAATCAGTAATACTACCCGAAGCCTCTAAATCAGAAAGTGTCCTATTCTCTTTCTGTTGCGGTGCGGAAATAAATTGATGTAACATTTCCTCTTGATCCGAAGGATTGTAATCGACTGTAATTCCTTTGTATGGCTCAATGTAATAGTTAGATGAAAATTTCCCTTCGGTATGACCGACATTAGGAGTAATCGTCATAATTCCTATGTGATATTTGTTTACTACATCTTCCCGTTTTGTTAATTCTATTTTACCAGTAGAAGAAGCGGTAAGAAGATCGACTATACTCAGAGAAACCGGATTAGCTGGTTCCCCCAGCAGTAATAGAGTTGTAATATCAGCATCTTCAATTTCTTCAAGCGTTTGAAGAAATGTATCTTTTAATAATTTTTTGTTTTTAAAATTGATGAATGGAGTTAATTCGTCAAATACTATTTTATTCGGTTTATATTGCTTTATGACCGGAAGAATATCCATTATATAATCAGCCAGGTAGTTATCAGGATCTTCAATCTCTTCCAGATTAGCTGGCGGTGAGACCTTAACTACAATTATCAAATTCTGATTCATATAATGCTGAAGATCAAAATCAATAGATACAGCATGAATCATTAAATCCTTTGGACGCATACTGGTAAAGAAAAGGCATACTTCTTTCTGTTGGGCACACTCTAATGCAAATTGTAATGCTAAGAGAGATCTCCCTGATTTGCGTGGCCCTATAAGAAAGTACGTACCCCCCCTGTATAACCCTCCCCACGCCGAGTCAACGAGAGGTATACCGGAAGAGAGTAACTGTATTTTTTTCGTCATGTGTAATAGAAATTTACTTTATTTTGCCAAATATTATGCCGTTTTCACCGATTTGCATTCTGATTCCTATGATAGAAAGGGCATTTCATTTTGGACTAAACAGAGACAAAAAAAATTAAAATGTATTATTCTACTACAGAAATTTATGCAATTTTAAAGTCAGTTATCCTTATAAAAACTCTGTTCTTAAGTTTTATTATAGAAGATATTCTACCAGGGATGTAGTTGTTAGATTTTATAGCAATTAATCTCATTTGGAATTGCAGTACACTGTTAAATAGGATTTTTTTTTACTTGTAGAAACAGTTCATGTAAGAATGAGAAGGAATAAGGAAAGTTTATCCTGATTTATTAATACTAAGCAGTTATCTTCTTAAACACTTACCAATCGTAGACACCAACACATCTTTGCTAATGGGCTTTTCCAGGTAATCACAGGTTAAAGACATTAAAAAGTTTTTATCTGTCTCGGGTAAATCATAGGCTGTTATTATTATTACTGGCATATTGGGTAGGTTTAATTCACCCCTGATTTTTTCTAATACAATCCTGCCATCCATTTGTCCACCCAAATTTATGTCAAGCAAAACTAGATTGAAATCATTCTTCTTAATTGATTCCAGAGCCTCTTCAGCACTACTAACAATAACTACATCGTAAAGATCCCTGATAGATACTTTAATTATAAGTTGTGTTTCAGTATTATCTTCAACAATTAATATTTTTTTCTTTTCAGACACGGATTGTAAGACAAATAAAAGAACAATTGATTTTTATAAAAAAGAATCCGGAATTATTTTTTCTTATTATCAAAATTTGTTTTAAATACTATATCCCATGTTGGTGAACTTACACCAAAACCTTTGTATTCATCCTGGTAATGATGAAGCATATGATGATTTTTTATAGCCAGCCAAAATTTACTATGCATATTAAAATGATGAATTGCATAATGTGAAATATCATAAACCAGATAACCGGCAATAAATCCGATATAAAATGGTGTAACTGGGGCTTCACCAAGTATAGCACGGAAAATAAGGTAAAATATTACTGCAAGTGGTATGCTAACTGAAGGAGGCATTACAAGTCTTTTGGAATCATTAGGATAATCGTGATGAACACCATGAAAAATAAATGATAATCGTTTTCCAAAATTCGATTTGGCTTTAAAGTGAAAAAGGAATCTGTGAAGCATATATTCCGTTAAACTCCACACGGCAATACCAACAATTATCCATCCAACTACATTAAAAAACGGAATTGAATAAATAGCAATAGTAAGATAAAACAAATATCCAATCACAGGTATATATATATAAAGTGGAACAGTAAAATGCACTTTTGAGAACGTTTCCAAAAAATCACTCTCAAACATTCTTGCTGTTTCGTCTTTGTTCGATACATAATTTTTTGCCATAAAAGTTCCTTAATTTGTATATTTTCCGGGCTAAGTTAAGAATTATTTAATCAATAATAAATTATTATAAAAAAATATTGATACTGTAAAAATTGTGATTTTAGATCATATTTGATATTTTTTCCACGCCGATACCAGGCTGATCACTTATTTTTATTCTCCCATCCTGATAGGTTAATCCCTTAAAATTATCATTCTTTATCAGTAACGGACCATCAAGATCAATCCAGTCTACTAAGGAGGCAAGATTTACCGCTGCTGATACTGCACATGAAGTTTCAACCATACAACCCAACATAATTTTCAATTCTTCTGCCTTTGCTTTCATAATCATTTTAAAAGCTTCCCGCAATCCGGTGGATTTCATTAGTTTAATATTAATCCCCGAATAAATATCTTTTATTATTTCAAAATCATTCAAACGTTGAACAGATTCATCGGCTATAATTGGTAAAGGTGAATTAGCAGTTAACCATGCAATATCATCAATTTGTTCTTTAGATAATGGTTGTTCAACTAAAAGAACATTTTTCCCTGCAAGCCATTCAATTATTCTTAAAGCTTCAGATTTATCTTTCCAACCTTGATTAACATCAACATATAATGGAAGTTCTGTTTTTGATCTGATGAGTTCAATTATTTCTTTATCCCTCGATGAACCCAGTTTAACTTTCAGGAATTTAAAATCTCTAGCTTCATTTAATTTTTTATCAATCATTTCATCCGAATCGATTCCGATCGAATAAGAAGTAAACAAATTTTCAGGTTTACTTAAACTAAAATATTTATAAAGGGGTATATTTTTAATCTTGCAAACAAGGTCATGTAATGCAATATCTACCGCGGCTTTGGCTGCATTATTTCCTTCTTCGATAGAATCGATATAATTTAAGATTTCTTCTATTTGAAATGGTTCTTTGAATCCACTTAAATCTATCTTTGATAAAAAGAGGATCACACTTTCCTGGGTTTCTTCTAAATATGGAGGAAGTGATGCTTCACCATAACCTGTACTTCCGTTATATTTAAGTTCCGTCTGTACAGATGGGGTTATATTCCTTACGGAGGATGAAACTGCAAACGTGTGTTTTAGTTCGATTGTATATGGTTCAAAACTTAACTCTATTTTTTCAGACATTTATTTTTATTGAATGAAGAAGTTATTCGGTAATATAACATGCATAGATCAAATTAAATGTATAGTGAATAAAAAATCTTATGCAACAATTTCATTCCTGCCTTAAAATTGAAATTAAATATCTTAGTTGTAATTATCCAAAACAAATTATTAAATTGACAACCACTGAATCAGCAATAGTACAAACATCAGGAAATATATGGAAGCACAAAGAGAAAGTTGGGGGTCGAAAACCGGTTTTATTTTAGCAGCTGCCGGTTCCGCTATTGGTCTTGGCAATATCTGGAAATTTCCTTACATAGCTGGTGAAAACGGGGGTGCCTCGTTTGTAATTGTTTACCTTATTTGTATTGCTGTTATAGGTTTTCCAGTTCTAATTGCAGAAATACTAATCGGTAGATCAACTCAAAGAAATCCTGTTGGTGCTTTTTTCAAACTAAGTGGTTCAAAATTCTGGGCTGGTGTTGGCGGTATGGGCATTGTAGGAGGATTCCTAATTTTATCATTCTATGCAATTATAGCCGGCTGGTCCATCGGTTACATTGTTGAAGCCATAGATGGCAACTTTTTTAATTTTGTTGAGGAAACCGCCTCAGCTCAACACTTTTTAAATCTTGTTGGCAATGTATACTGGATACTCGGCTATTTCATTTTCTTTATGATGCTCACAACCGTAATTGTTTTCGCTGGAGTTAAGAAGGGAATAGAAAGAGGTAGTAAAATTATGATGCCTATTCTCTTTTTTCTCTTAATAATTTTAATGATACGCGGAATAACATTAAATGGCGCTGAAAAAGGATTGGAATTCTTATGGAATCCGGATTGGAGTAAAATCAATGCAAACACAATATTGATTGCACTTGGTCATGCATTTTTTACCCTTAGCTTAGGGATGGGCGCGATGCTAACTTATGGTAGTTATATGTCGAAAAAAGATAATATAATCAGCTCTGCTTTTCAAATTGTTTTTCTTGATACTATTATAGCTTTAATTGCAGGTATAGCAATCTTTACAGCAGTATTTGCAACAGGTCTTAATCCACAAGCCGGTCCCGGACTTATATTCCATACACTTCCGAGTGTATTTATCAAAATGCCGGGAGGATATTTCTTTTCCATCTTATTTTTTATTCTTTTAACACTAGCTGCTCTAACTTCTTCGATTTCTTTGCTGGAAGTAGTTGTATCTTATTTTGTTGATGAACGTAAATGGAAACGACATCATGCCGCAATAGTACTTGCTTTTTTTATCACTTTACTTGGAGTTCCAAGTGCTCTCTCATATAATGTATTATCTGATTTCACAATAGCAGGTAAAAATTTTTTCGATCTGGTTGATTTTATTGCATCAAATATTTTATTACCTCTTGGCGGCTTATTGATATCAGTATTTGTAGCCTGGAAATGGGGTTTTAAAAAAGTATTACCAAATCTCAGAGAGGGTGCGGAAAATCTTTTTGAAAAATATCCGTGGGTAATCAGTTTCTGGAAAATATTCTTGAAATACTTTTCCCCTATTCTGATCTTTCTGGTTTTTCTGAATTCAATTGGAATCTTAGATAAAATAATCGAACTGTTTTTCTAAAAAATAATTCTTCATAATAAATTTTAAAGAGAGGATAATGAAAAAAAGTATTGCGGGAATAATCGGATTTAGTGTAATCATTATTATTTTGATTATAGGTGGTGTAACTTTCTTCGAATCAGTTTGGTCATTCCCGGGCAATTTTGATTTCTTCTCTTCTTTCCCCAGCAAAGACCTCCCTTTAGGTTTAATACCATTGATGGTAGTTGCATTAGTGGGAACCGGAATATTCGTATCTATAAAACTTGGTTTTCCTCAAATACGTTATTTATGGCATGGAATAAAGGTTACGCTCGGAAAATATGACGATCCGAATGATGAAGGGGATCTCAATCATTTCAGAGCTTTAACAACTGCGCTTTCGGCTACTGTTGGAATAGGAAATATTGCTGGTGTTGCAACAGCAATTTATTACGGTGGTCCCGGTGCCCTCTTCTGGATGTGGGTAACTGCATTCTTTGGAACTACTCTAAAATATGCCGAAGCTTCATTAGCTCTTAAATACAGAGATATAGATGAAAATGGTTATACCGAAGGTGGACCAATGTACACAATCGAAAAAGGTCTAGGAAAAAACTGGCGATGGCTGGCTGTTGCATTTGCCTGTTTTGCTATAATATGTTCGTTTGCAACCGGCAATGCAATTCAGTCTTTTACAGTTTCTGATCAAATATATTCCGAGGCTGTTCAGTTATTAGGTACAGGAAGTTTTCTAACAATAAAACATCCCATCTGGGCCGGATTCGATTTATCTGTACAGCAGGTTATAAATGGATTAGTGTTAGCTGCTTTAGTCGGTGCCGTAATAATTGGAGGAATAAGAAGAATTGGACGTGTAACAAGTTTATTAGCACCATTTATGGCAGTACTTTATGTTGTAGCTGCAGGCCTTATTCTAGTTGCTAATATTTCTGGAATTGGTGAATCCTTCAGATTGATATTTAGTTATGCTTTTAATCCGCCGGCTGAAATTGCAGGTGTCGGAAGCGGAACATTTCTTATCTTCTTAAACACAATGTTATGGGGAGTAAAAAGAGGTTTGTATTCAAATGAAGCCGGACAAGGAAGTGCTGCAATTGCACATTCAACAGCAAAAACAAGATATGCTATCCGTGAAGGAAGTGTTGCTATGTTGGGACCTTTCATTGATACAATTATCATTTGCAGTTTAACCGGATTGGTAATAATAATTACAGATGCCTGGCATCATACAGAGTTTTTCGTTAATAGAATCGATCCGAATTTTAGCGGTGAGTTACTTAATAGTAGCTTGTTGACTTCATTTGCTTTTAAAGAAGGACTTAGCTGGCTCACTGCTTTGGGTGATAAACTAATCACAATATCTGTTTTACTTTTTGCAGTTTCTACAGCGATTAGCTGGTCCTTTTATGGCGATAGAGCTGCAAACTATTTATTTGGTAAAAAAGCGTTATTACCATATAAATGGATTTATGTATTATTTGTATTTATCGGTGCAATTGCTCAGCTTGAAGCCGTATGGTCTTTCGGAGATGCTGCTTTAGGATTTATGACCTTCCCCAATTTACTGGCTATAATCCTTCTTTCAACTACATTGAAGAAGATGACGAAGGAATATTTTTCAATAGAACATAAAGAATATGGAAAATAAAAAAAGATGATCTGTTTTTTATAATGAAACAAGATCATCTTTTTAATATTAATTAAATTGAATTATCTATTACCTAAGCAGGACTTATCTGTGGAGGTTTCTCCTGTGAATTATTATTCTTTACTTTCGCTTTACTTTTTTCCTGGCGATCATAAGCAGTATTTTTTTCATCGCTTGTTAACATTACTTTACCATTTTTGATAGACTTATACATCATATCACTTTCAATTAAATAATAGAACTGCTTTTTGAACTCATCGATAGAAAGACCAGCTGTAGCAGCCAATTTTGCCAATTCATGCGGATCATCAAAATCACCCTGATTTAACCGAAGCATATACTTTCTTGCTATATAAAAAGATTCTGAACTCGGATCTACCATTCGGACTTTGGTTCTGTTAGTTTCGGGATCAATTATATCCTGGAAATACAACGGGACAAATCTACCTGCCTGAATTGAAACCATCGCTCCGCTTCCACCGTCAAGTATAAATTGTGCAGCGGAAAATCCAAGATCCCTGGTATATTCCATATCGTATGGAATGGGATCGGCACATCTTAATTCGTATCCAATATTTTTTGCTACAATTGTACTTTTAATTCCAAATTCTTTAAGTCTTTGTTGAACTTTCATTTTCAGAATTTCACCAAAATTAACCTCTGCTATCCTGATATTGTCGTGAGCATCTCTTTCAATATCAACTAATTGTTCAAGATCATTTGGATTAAGGTGTTCGACCAATCCTTCAGCTAAGAGAACAACTCCATCAGATCTTCCGTAGCTTAATCTTTTTATAATTGCTCCTACAAGAATATCGACAACGTGACCTAGTTTAATCTCTTTATCAGGAAATTCCTCAGGAATAAGTGATAGTGTTGCGCCGGTTGCTTTACCGATACCTAATGCAAGATGACCGGCTTTTCTTCCCATTGTTACAACAAAATACCAGCGTGAGGTTGTTTGGGCATCCACCATTAGGTTTTTTACTACTTCAACACCGATATGCCTTGCGGTCTGGAATCCAAATGTAGGTATACCATGAGGCAGATCGAGATCATTATCAATTGTTTTAGGCACATGAACAACCTTGATTCTACCGGCAGCCATTTTATTTACTCGCAGAGCGCTATATGCAGTATCATCTCCACCGATTGTAATAAGCTTGTCAACATTCAATCTCAATAATGATGTAACTGTATTTTCAAGATGCTTATCATTTTTAGTAGGATTAGCACGGGAAATTCCAATATAAGATCCACCACGGAAGTGAATCCGGCTTACATTGGCAATAGTTAATTCTTTTGTTTGTGATATATCGCCTTGCATTATCCATTTAAAGCCATCCTTAATACCGACTACTTCAACTCCCTCGACGGCAGCACGAATAGTAACGGCACCGATTACACTATTTATTCCCGGTGCAGGACCACCACCAACCAATATAGCTAATTTTTTAGGTGCAATAGACATTTTTTAACTCCTTAAATAAACGGATAATGTTAAAGTTAGATTTTTAATTTAGAATTTTCAGTTTAGCAAATTTCAGCATTAACTGTTTAACGTTATTTCCTTCAAAATGAACTTCTGCTTTCAGCATATCTCCCGAACCGGTCACATCGGTTACCTTTCCCAATCCAAACTTTTCATGCATAACCCTGCTTCCCGGTCGTACATCTTTATTCTCCTGATCAAAATCTTCATAATCCACGGAATCAAAATACTCATAAAAAATTTCTTTCCTGGTTTTCCTGTTTGATTTTCTTCCGATTCCACCATTTACTTCGTGGATTGTTTCTGGGTCCAACTCATCTATAAATCTTGATCTATTCTGGTAAGCAACTTCGCCGAATCGGTAACGTGATCTTGCATGAGAAATATAAACTTTCTGTTCAGCACGTGTTAAACCAACATAGAATAATCTTCTTTCTTCTTCGACAGATGTATCTGAACTAAACCTGTTCGAAAGAGGAAATATTTCTTCTTCACAACCTGAGAGAAAAACAACCGGGAATTCTAATCCTTTGGCGTTATGCAATGTCATCAAAGTAACAGCATTTTTTGATTCCTCATACATATCCACACCGCTTATAAGCGATACTTCCTCTAAAAAATCTGCAAGTTTTGCTTTTTTATTTTCTTCCGAAAACTCGCTTAAAGCTGCAAGAAGCTGGTTAATATTTTCCATCCTTTGCAATGATTCCTGTGTGTTTTCACCCTTAAATAATCTAATCAATCCTAATTCATCAACCAGCGCTCTTGAAAGTTCACCAACAGAAAGCTGGTCTTTTAAATCAATATATTTTTCAAGAAGAAGACGAAATCCCTTTACATTTTTTTGGATTCTTTCTTTTATTTCAATTACTTCAAAAACTCTTGCCATAGTCTGGAAAAGACTTAAATCATGCTTCCTAGCAAATTCAATCATCCTGTTCACCGTCGTATTACCTATTCCCCTTTGTGGAAAGTTCATAATTCTCAACAAACTTTCTTCATCATTCTGATTTACGATAACTCTCAGGTATGCAATTACATCTTTTACTTCTTTTCTTCTATAAAATTCAATTCCACCCAGAATCACATAGGGTAATTTTTCTTTTCTAAAAATATCTTCAAGTACACGTGATTGAGCATTCGTCCTATATAAAACCGTGAAATCATTAAGACTTAATTTCTTCTTACTAATTTCTTTCTTTATAAATTTTGCTATCTGGTGCGCTTCATCTTTTTCATCTGCACATTTAACAACCATCAGTTTTTCACCATTATCATTTTCAGTCCAAAGAGTTTTAACAAGCTGGTTTTTATTATTTTTAATAACTGAATCAGCAGCACTAAGAATTGTTTTTGTTGATCTGTAATTTTGCTCAAGTCTGAAAACTTTATGTCTTGGATAATCTTTTTCAAAATGAAGCATATTATCCAGAGTAGCACCTCTCCAGCTATAAATGCTTTGAGCATCATCTCCAACAACGGAAATTTTACAGGTTCGGGAAACGAGAAGTTTTAATAATTCATATTGAGCTTTGTTAGTATCCTGAAATTCATCTACAAGGATATAACTGAATTTCTTTTTATACTTTTGAAGAACAGTAGGTTTATTGTTAAATAACTCAATAGGTTGAAGCAGAAGATCATCAAAATCCATTGCATTATTAGCTAAAAGCCTTTTCTGATATTCCTCAAAAATGTCTGCAATTTTTTCATCAACGAACGAATGGATATGCTTTTTCCTGAATTCTTCCGGCATAACCATATGATTTTTCATAAAGCTGATTCTGTGTCTTATTGTATTCGCTGTAACACCTTCAATATCAATATCAAAATTGTTGATGATATTATTTACTAGAGATAATGAATCCTCAGTATCATAGATGGAATAATTGCTTCGAAAAGGTGTGTGTTTAGCTTCAATTCTAAGAAGTCTTGAAAAGATAGAATGAAATGTCCCCATCCATAGGTTTTCTGCCTTCTTTCCAATAAGCTCACGAATTCTGTCTTTCATTTCGTTTGCTGCTTTATTCGTGAAGGTGAGAGCAAGGATGGAATCAGGTTTGTATTTCGCTTTCGATAATAAATAAGCTATTTTATACGTTAAAACGCGTGTTTTCCCCGATCCTGCGCCAGCAACTATCATTTGCGGAGAACCTACATACTCTACTGCGGCACGTTGATCTTCGTTTAAATTATTTAAATCTAACATATTTCCTGTAATAATTAATACTGTTGAGAAAAGAGTCTGCAAATATAAATAATTGGAGTTCGAATATAAAGTGAATTAGCTGGTGTAATTTGATTATTTCGAATTCATTAAAGGAAATATTCTCATTTACACCTACACACTACAGTAATTATCGGAATTAAAATAAAAAACCTCTGAATCGACAATGTGACCCAGAGGTTAAGGAGAGAACATATGATGCTTGATTACTCTAATCTGTTTTAATTGCCAGATCAGGTAATTTTTGTACAGGAGAATCGCACTCACTGTAAACTTTCAATTCCTGTGCCAACAACAAAAGTTGCCTTTAGACCTCTATTTATCTTCTGAAGTTAATGCCTGGACAGAAAATGCATTATTGTGAGATGGCTGCCACAATTATGAGAAATCCAAAATGGTTAAAAAACGAAACTGCTTACAAAAAATCGGTAATAATTTACTTGAAGTTCAGATTGCGAAATTCATCGAAGAATTAAAGAAACCATCCTCATTTAATTCCAAAATAAAAATTATCTTGTTAAGTTTACATATAACTTATTTTTATTATAAGCACAAGGGGAAAAAAGGGAAATTGTTTTCAGAAGAATTAAGTGAATTTGAAGACTATCTAAAAGAATTTGAATCGACTGTTTTTTTCGATTCAGAATTATGTCCTACCTGCGGAATAAATATATCTGATTCAATTATACCAGTATCTATCGCATTTGTGCAAATCCAGTTTAATTCTAATAAAGAAAAGAATCTGGTTTTAAATAAAATAAAAAACTCAGGTATAATTGTTAAAGAAGGAGATAGATCAACTCAAAATAAAGATGACCGGTCACTTCTTATCCCGGAAAATAGATTAGACGATATTCAGAAACTACTTGAAAATAATAACGAGAAACCAGAAATTTAATTTCTCGGATGAGATCTAATCCAGTCTTTAATGTAGTTAGCTATTGAAACAGTTGAAGCACCGGGAGTAAAGAGTTCGCCAACGCCAATTTTCTTTAATTCGCTAAGGTCTTCTTTGGGAATTATTCCACCGCCAGTTAAAAGGACATCGTTTAAACCTTTTTCATTCATCAGTTTTTTGATTTTGGGAAAGATTGTCATGTGGGCACCGGATAAAATACTTATTCCGATTACATCAACATCTTCCTGAATGGCAGCTTCAACAATCATTTCAGGTGTTTGTCTTAATCCGGTATAAATAACTTCCATTCCTGCATCGCGCAATGCAGCAGCAATAACCTTTGCACCCCTATCGTGACCATCCAACCCTGCTTTAGCCACTAATACTCTTATTTTTTTATCCATTATAAATATCTTTGTACTTGGATACTATCGATCTTATACTATCTGCATACTCTTTCATTCCACCGGTTGCATAATTTTTAAATCTCGGTTTAAAGTTAAAATCCGCATTAAAACGAGGGATAATGTGAAAGTGGAAATGATAAACTGTTTGTCCTGCAGAATTACCATTATTGGTTATCACATTAAAACCATCGGCATTAACACTTCTTTTGACTGCACCTGCAATAAACTGTGTAGCATTAATTATGTGTGTTAATTCTTCGGAAGGAACAGTCAAGAAGTTATCATAATGCTTTTTAGTAACTACAAGAGTGTGCCCGTAATTAATGGGTTGGATATCTAGGAATGCGATTAAGTTATCATCTTCAAAGATTACCTCGGCTTCCGATTTCCCTTCAACAATGTTACAGAAGATACATTCCATATATTTAAAAATAAGAGTAAATATTCATTTTGGCAAAGTAAATCAGCAGTTAGTTTTTCTTTAGGAATAATTAACAAATCACAAGTAATTGAGATATTTTTTACGCTTTGCAAATGCTCCGTAAATTCCCCCGCTGTGTAAAAACATAACCTTGTTTGTTTTATTTTTCTTTATAAAGTGATCATAATATGCAGTAAAAGCTTTTCCTGTATATGCAGGATCCAAAAGAATTCCTGTTTCCTTAGCTAAATCTGAGACGAGTGCAATTTTATCACCGTTAAAATTTTTATATCCCTCTTTTGAATAACCATCCATTATTTCCAGATCAGATTCTTTAATTCTGCACTTTAATTTGTACTCAGAGATTATACCTTCTGTAAGTTGGAGGATTTTATTAGTTATCTCACCTTTATTGTATAAAACATTTATGGTAAAAATTTTCAGTGGTAATTTGAACAATGATGCGCCGACTAAAATTCCAGCTGCAGTACCCCCTGTACCAGCTGCAAGTAACATTCCATTGACTTTCCTTTTATCGACTTGCTTTTTTAATTCATGAATAAAAGAAATATAACCCCAGATAGCTAAAGTTGTAGAACCACCTTCAGGAATTACATAGACTCGCTTGTTCTTTTTATCCAGATTTTCTTTTTCTTCGAACATTATTTCATTAACGTTTTCGTAATTTCGTTTATTTAAAAATGAAATTTCAGCTCCATACATTTTACTCAGGAATAGATTTCCTTCAGCTGAGTTTGAGTCTTTCCCCCATAAAAAAAGTTTCGTTTTTATTCCTAACCTGGCAGCCGCAGACACAGTTGCTCTGCAATGATTCGATTGCTCGCCTCCGCAAGTAAAAATGATATCAGCTTTTTTCCTTTTGGCTTCATAAAGAAGATATTCGAGCTTCCTGATTTTATTACCTGAGAAATCAGTCCCGGTGTAATCATCTCTTTTTATGAAAAACTTTCTGTTCCTGAAGTTCAGTTGTTCAACCGGAGTAGGAAGATTTGCTAATTTAACTTTATTCGGAACCTTCATCTTTTTTCCTTTTTTGCAGCCAGTCATAATAAGTTCTGGCTCTTTTCAGATCATCAGGGGTATCTACACTCATTGAATCAAATTCAGTAACCACTATTTTTATCTTCATCCCATTTTCAAGCATTCTGAGTTGTTCTAATTTCTCAGATCTTTCGAGATCTGTTACTTTCAATTTCGCGAATTTGAACAGAGATTCTTTCCTATAAACATAAAGACCAATGTGTTTATATATTTCTGTTTTTTCAAGAGCTAATTCGGCTGAAATAATATCCCGCACGAAAGGAATAGGTGAACGTGAGAAGTAAAGTGCATAATTGTTATAATCAAAAACTACTTTAACAACATCCGGTGATTGTAATTCCGCTACACTTTCAATTCTTTTTGCTAGAGTCGAAATATTTACTTCATTATCAAAAAGCAGTGGTTCAATTGCTTCATCAATCATTTTACCGGAAATGAATGGTTCATCGCCCTGTATGTTTACAATTATATCTGCTTCATCCAGCTTTTTCACAGCAATGGCAATTCTTTCAGATCCCGTAGTAATATTTTTAGGAGTTGTAATAACTTCAGCACCAAAATCACGACAAACCTGGGCAACTTTTTTATCATCCACAGCAATGATTATTTTATTTAACAGCTTCGATTTTGTAGCACTTTCGTAGGTATGTTGGATAAGAGGTTTATCGCCAATCTCGGCAAGTGGTTTACCCATTAATCTAGTTGAAGCAAAACGTGCCGGAATTATACCAACGGTCATAATCTTTGAATGTTAAAATGTTTTATTACTTTTTCAATCGTGGTTTTCAATTATTACTTCCCGCACACGATTCATCAAATCAATCTCTTCCTGTCTCGATGATATACCTTCGGTAGAAATCGGAATACCGTAATGAATGTGAATCTTACCAGACTTCAATTTAAAAGTTCCTTTCGGCATAATTTTATTCGATCCACTTATTGAAACAGGAATAATTGGGTAACCAACACTCGAAGCCATTCTGAATGCACCTCTTTTAAATGGCTGAACCTCACCGGTTAAGCTTCGCGTTCCTTCAGCAAAAACAAGAATTGATACTCTCTTTTCTTTCATCATTCTCTTTGCTATCTCAATACTATTCAGTGCACTTTCAATATTTTTCCTGTCTATCATTATATAAGGACCCAAAGTTAATTGCCACCCAAATAAAGGAATTTTTGCAAGTTCTCTTTTAAATATTATTGCCATTCTGTTTGGAACCGATTTTTGCATCGTTACAATATCATACTGGCTTGCGTGATTAGCCACATAAACATACGTTCCGTTATGATCAAAATTATCCAGACCCGTAATCTTAAGTTTTATTCCGCTAAGAAATAATATCCCCCCTGAAAAATATCCGGATAATTTAAAATATAAATTGAAGCTCCTGTCAATTAAAGAAAAGAGAATAGCAAACACTGAACAAATGATAGTGTGTACTACTATTAAAAATAATTTAAAAAGAGTAATCATTTACAACGTTTCCACCCCTGTAGATATATTATCATTATTTGGTTTTAAAAGATTACCTGCTTTTTGTTTTATTGAATTAATCCTGTTTTTGATTGATGGATGACTATAAAAAAACCACTCGACAAACGGATGAGGTTCTTTATCACCGAGATTTTGTTCAGTTAACTTTTCAAGCGTATTAATAAATTCCCTTGGCATTTTAGTTGAATCGATTGCATATTCATCGGCTTCATATTCAAATTTTCTTGAAAGAATATTTCCGAGAGGCATCTGTATCACACCAATTAGCATCGACCAGAGAGCAAGCAATGGCAATGCAGCTATCTGAGTTATCGAGAGAAATCCAAACCAGTTAAGGGATTTTTGATACAGAAGAGCGATAATAAAAAAGGTTAGAAAGCTTACAACTGTTCCATAAATAATATTCTTAACAATGTGCTTTTTTTTATAATGTCCAAGTTCATGTGCAATTACTGTTTCAATTTCTTCGTTTGAATAATTATCAATTAAGGTATCACCAAGAATAATTCGCTTTGTTTCTCCTAGACCTGTAAAAGCAGCATTTGCTTTCTTTGTATTCTTACTCAAATCGAATTTGTAGATATTCTCTATTTTTATGCCAGCATCCGATGCTAATGCTTCTATCTTTGATTTTAATTCATTACTATCAATTGGAGTTAATTTATAAAAGATTGGAAGAATTAAAACAGGAAATATTTGAGTCAGAACAACAGATACAAAAAACATGACTACACCAAAAGGCAACCACCAAAGATCACCAAACTGATTCATCGTAAAATAAAAGACAAGAAGAATCGGAATTCCGATTGCCAGCGAAACTAGAGAGCTTTTTAAATTTTCCCACAACCATTTACCAAAAGTCTGGTTTGATAATTTATATTTATGCTCCAGGTAAAATCCTGTATAAAAATTAACCGGCGCGAAAAGTATTGAAGAGACAATTCCGATAGAAAAAATAAAAACAAGAAAAACCAGATATTTTTCATTGAACGAAAGCGAAATATAATCTGCCAATTTTTGACTGTAGCCTAGCCAAATAAAGAGCAATACAAGGATAAAACTTATAATTGCTTTGCTGATCCCAATTCCGAGCTTAATATTGTTATATTTTTTAGCATCCATAAAAACAAAAATAGAGAAAGGTAGTTAGGTAAGCAATTAAAAACAGATTTGATAAATAGAGTTTAACTTCATTAGATGCTAAATTTGTTTTACCAGATTATTTTCTATCCAACCAACTTTGCCATCTGCTAATCTTATTTTTACCCAGGCATCCAATTTATCTTCAATATTTACTTTTAATCCTTCATGTATCACAAATGCATCAGTGCCTGTGGCTTCGGGAGATGATTTAACCGTAACAGCTTGTTTAACTATTATCCCACTTTTTAGTGTTTCTTCACGGTTGACCTTTACAATGAGCAGTGATACACAAATTGCCAGAATAAATACAACAGCAATACTTGAAAAGAAAATAATTTTTTGTTGTACAACAGATCTCGCAAAAAAGTATAGCGCTACCAATATTATTAATAATAGGTAAACAACAAAAACAATGTATGCCCAACCATTTTCGGAAAAGGAGTTCAGCAAGGACTCCCACCAATCAAACAGAAAAAATTTTGGTAAAGGCTGAATTCTGTCAACCGTACTTAACCGTGCAAAATTAAGATTGTGTTGTACATCTTCATCCGACGGCGATAGTTTCAAAGCTTTTTCATAATAAAGAATTGCATAGCCTATCTTTCCAACCCTGTAATATGAATTTCCAAGATTATAAAAAAGAGAAGTGCCGAAATAACCTTCATTAACTAACTGTCCGTATTCATCAATAGCCTTTTCATACGATCCATCCCTGTAAAACTTATTCCCCTTTGCCATAATATCGTCGACTTGTGAAGCCGGAATATCTATAGTAAAGACTAAAAAAGATGCAATTGAAATAAAGAAAAGAGTAAAGGCTCTGTTATTTTGCATTAGCATCCGCAATGTTTTTTTCCACTTCAATAATTGCTTTGGCAAGCTGATCGTACATTACCTGCATTGTGGCACTTTTATCTGCACCCGGTGCAAAACGAGCATACTCACAATCTTCAGCCGTTTTGCGAATAATCTGGCTCAGATCATCTTCAACATTAAGCTTTTTCAATTCATCAACAGCACGGTCAATCGTAAACTCTGCTTTGGAGATATGTAACTTGTCTTCTAAATAACCGAATAATGCCTGAAAGATTTCCGTATAAAATTCATTATGGTTGTTACTCTGCATAAGTTTCTTAGCTTTCTTCAAACGATTCTTGGCAACTTTTTGAGCTCTCCGGTATCTTAACAAAGAAAGATTTCCTGTTAACTTATCATGTCTTCTTTTCCAGCCAACAACTACAAATAGCAACAACATAGGTACGATACCGCCTACCCAGAAGAAAGTTGTGAATAAAACACTCTCTTCTTTCTTATGAATATCATAGTCAGAAGTTTTGATAAATCTTATATCCTGTCCAAGCTGTCTCACATCCTCTTTACTTGTGTAAGATACTTCGGGCAGATTCTCGCCCTGTGTTATATTTATTGTATAAGGCTTGGATTTAAGCGTATAATATCTCTTTTTCTTTGGATTAAAATAACTGAACTCTATTGGTGGGATTCCCCTGTTTCCTACAACTCTTGGAATTAATAAATACTCAAATGTCTTCTTCCCAGAAATTATATTTTGCCTGTTAATCTGTTCGGAGGTTTTGGGTTCATACTGTTCAAATCCGCTCGGCAGATTAAGTTTTGGAACTTCAAGAAGTTCCATATTACCTTTTCCACTCACAGTTAATTTTAAGGTTATAGGTTCGTTTGTTTTAGCTGTAGTTTTATCTATACTTGTATCAAATGAGAAATCACCAACGGCACCATTAAATGAATCGGGTTTTCCTTCTGAAGGCAGAGGAAGGACATCAATTGTTACTTTGTTGGAAACAGCATTGTATTCAACCGTCTGATTCATTCCAAACGGATCATTAAAAAAGTCATCGAAGAAATTATCACGATTCCTGTTTTTTCTTACCTGAATCGGAACTGTTAATTCGAATGGTGTAACTTCAAGCTTTCCGGTTTGTGAAGGAAATAACGCTGCTTTTTTAAGTACACCAACTCTGAATTGTTTACCATCGACAACTTCCGTTTTAAAAATAATATTTGTTGAAGTTTCCAGTTCTTCAGCCCAGAAGCCCTTGTACTGTGGAAGCTTATTTATTGACATCTGAGCAGCGATATTTAATCTCGTGTATAGTTTATATATTACCGTTACCTGTTCCCCCTGGTAAACTTTCTTCTTATCAACTTGTGCACGGATAAATAAATTTTTTGCGATCTCTTCATTTGAAACACCGGTATTCTGATCCTGGCTATTTTGCTTTTTCGACTGGGGGGATCCTTTTACTATAGTTATTTGTAATGGATCGGTTTCATAAGTTTTGCCGTTATAATCGATTGAAGCCTTACCTAAAGTGTATTTTCCGGCATCTCTCGCTCTCACAATATAAGTGTAGCTGATAGATGCAGATTGAGTACCGTTTATGAATTGAATACTTGTAGATTGATTTGGACCAGAAAGAAGCAAGAAATTGCTGAACGATGGTGCCTTAAAATTATCGATCCCATTCATGTCTTTGCCAGAAAAAGTAAATGAAACCTGGAACTGCTGATTTTCAGCAACAGGATTTTCATCTACAGACGCAGTAAAACTTTGTGTCCAAACCGTAAGCGGAAAAAAAATTACTATGAATAATAGTTTTTTCATAATTACCAGTCTTTATCGGTCTTAACCCTGCGCCCTTTAATTTTTCTCAGTTTCTTTTGAAGCTCTTTTTCATTGTCCTTTAAAGCATTTAAAATTCTTTGAGCTTCTTGTTTGGAAATTTTGGGTTGCTGCTGCTGTTGTTTCGTGTTATCCTGTTTTGCTTCCTGGTTTTTCTGCTGCTGTTGCTGCTGTTTGTTCTGTTGATTTTGTTTTTGATCTTTATTCTGCTGTTGATCCTGCTGATTTTTGTTTTGATCTTTTTTCTGATCTTTATTCTTATCGTTCTTTTGATTTTGGTCGTTTTGCTTTTTTTGATTATTCTGATTCTTCAACTGGGATAAAGCATACGAAAGATTATACTTGGTTTCCTGGTCATCAGGATTAAGCTTCAGGGATTTTTTATACTCTTCTATGCTTTCTTTTATCTTTTTTGATTTCAGCAAAGAGTTCCCCACATTATAGTGAACCTTTGCTTTGTCCAGATTGTTTTCGGCTAAAGGAAGTGCTGATTCATATGATTTTATCGCTTCATCGTACCTCTGTTGCTTGAATAAAGCATCACCTAAATTAAATTTCGATTCAAAATTTTCAGGTGATTTTTCAGTTCCTTTTTTGAAGTTTACTTCAGCATCAGCGAAATCACCTTTATGATATTTATCAACGCCATCATTCACCAATCCTCTTAGTGATTGTGAATAAGAAAACTGTAATCCACTAATAAATAATGCTGCAGCAAATACCGTTAACATCATTTTTAAATTTTTCATATACATTACTCCAAGCCTAATTTTCTATTAATCATTCTGTAAAGTGGGGATTTCTTTTCTGTAATAAACAATTCTAATATTAATAATATTATTGCCGGAATTAAAAAATAATAAAATCGATCTTCGTAATCAGTTACTTTTTTCACACCAAACTCGGATTTTTTAATCTTAGACAAATCGTTATAAATTTTGTCGAGATAATCTTCATAATTGTTCCCTCTGAAGTAAGCTCCATGTCCCGTAGCAGCAATTTGCTTCAACGATTCTTCATTTAACTTTGTTAAAACTGTATTTCCCTGCGAATCTTTCTTAAAACCTACCATTTCTCCCCTATTATTGTAAATCGGGATTGGGACTCCACCAGTTGAGCCTAAACCAATAGTATAAATTTTAATTCCTCTGCTAACAGCATCGTTCACAGCATCCATTACATCACCTTCGTGATCTTCTCCATCCGTAATTGTAATTATAACTTTTTCTGTTGATGATGAATCGAACGAATCGTCAGCTAATCTTATTGCTGACGCGATTGCAGTTCCTGGAGTTGGAATCGAATTAACATCTACTGCATTAAGAAATAAATTCGCTGCCGAATAATCTGTTGTTAATGGAAACTGCACATAAGCTTGTCCTGAAAAAATAATCAAACCGATTCTATCTCCATGCAGTTTCTGAATTAAATTTGATATCTGGTATTTCGCTTTTTCCAACCTATTAGGTTTTATATCTTCAGCGGTCATACTCAATGAAACATCCAGAAGAATGAACACATCAATTCCTGTTTGTTTTACTTCCTGCAGTTTTGTTCCAACCTGGGGATTTGCTGCAGCAAATATCAAACAAGCAAGAACAAGTAATAATATTCCAAATTTAAAATAGCTTTTGATATTGCTGTAAGATGATACAATTACACTGTGAAGCTTCTTTTCAGCAAACTTTTCAAGCAATCTTTTCTTATTGCGATGAAGCAACCAGACCAGTGCAACCAGCACCGGTAATAAATATAAGGCATGCAAATATTCAGGATGTGCGAATCTAAACATTTTATTTAAGGTATCTTTCTGAATATTGTTCTTGTTAAACCAAGTTCCATCAACAAAAGTATTAAGCCACCACCGAGCCAGCCATAAAATAATTCTTTTGGTTTTGAATAAGATGTAATTTTGATTTTTGTTTTCTCAAGATTATCTATTTTTTTATAAATTTGTTCCAAAGTACGATTATTGGTCGCTCTAAAATATTCTCCACCTGTTATGCTGGAAATTTGTTGAAGAACATTTTCATCTATTTCTACAGGAACCATCTGGTATCGTGTACCGAATGGAGTTTTAACCGGGTAAGGCGCCTCACCTCTTGATCCGACACCGATTGTGTAGATTCTTATTCCGAACGTTTTCGCAATTTCAGCAGCAGAAATCGGATCTACCTCCCCGCTGTTGTTAACACCATCTGTAAGCAAAATGATGATCCTGCTTTTCGCGTCACTTTCTTTAAGCCTGTTTACACCGTTTGCAATTGCATTTCCAATAGCAGTACCGTCTTCGATCATTCCGCTGTGAATTTGAGATAATAAATTTCGCAGAACACTATAATCGATTGTAAGCGGACATTGGGTAAACGCCTCGCGTGCGAATACCACAAGACCTATTCTATCAGAAGTTCTTCCTTTTATAAAATTATCAATTACATTTTTCGCTGCTTCCAGGCGATTTGGTTTTAAATCTTCAGCAAGCATACTGCCGGAAATATCGAGAACCATTGCAATATCGATTCCTTCAGCGTCAATATCTTCTCCCGATGTAAAACTTTGTGGTCGTGCTAAAGCAATAATGAACAAGCCGATTGCAATCATTCTTAAGACAAAAGGAAAATGTCTTAACCTTTCCCGCAAAGTCTTAGGAGTACTGTTTAATATTTTAACCGAAGAATATTTTACAGAAGCATATTTTTTTCTTCCTATGAAAAAGTACCAGGCAAGCAAAACCGGAATTACCAGAAGGAAATACAAAATCCAGGGATAATCAAATGTAATTCCGCTAAACATTTACTTCCTCCTCCTGCTCAACGACGACTGGTTCTTGTGGTATTGTTTTGTTAACTATTTCATTTGCCTGTTTCATCATTTCTTCATTTACGGATTCCAGTGGTTGGAACTTTGCAAATTTTACAAGATCTGCATTAGAAAGGAAGTCGGAAGTAATTCCAAGAATATTTTCGGCCGCTTTTATTTGTCCTAATTTCTGCATCGACTCGGATGTTGTTAGTTCCATTGCAGGCAGTTCAAATCTTTCCTCAAAATAGGTACGAATGATTTCAGTAATTTTTGAATGGTATTCTTTGATTTTTCCTTTTTGCCACAACTGTTCATTTGCCAGATTCTCAAGTGCAGTAAGTGCTTTAACGTGTGCAGGAATCCTGATGATTTTCTTTTCAATCGGTATTCCTGCCTTCTTTGCCTGATATCTTTTGTAAAAGTATCTACCAACAAGAATTACAATTACTGCAATCACTATCCAGAATAACAACCATTTCCAGTCGAAAGGAATTGATAATGGTGATTTTACATCTTTAATCTCTTCAGCTGTGGAAATAGGAACAGTGTGAATATTAACTATTATAGGATCAGTTTCAATTTTGTGAAGAAGTGTGTCTTGATTTTCCCTGTACATAACCGGAACCGCAGGAATTATGGCAGTAATGGAATCGTATCCCGCAAGTGTAAAAGGATAAATAATAGTTTTTGAATCTCCTTCTTCACTTGTTTTAGGTTTTCCTGTTGATATCAACTCGAGCTGAGTTAATGTATCAGGTAAAAACGGTTGAATAAGATGAATATCTTTCTTTGCAATTACTTTAATTTGGTAATAAATGTAATCACCAATAAGATAGTCACTTGTATCTGTTGAAGCACCTACAGAAATAGTTTGTGCATAAAGATTCGCACAAAGAAAAACTGATAATCCGAATAAGAATTTTACCATCTTCTCTCACGTAATCTGAAAAACTGAACCAATGGTTTGATATAATCTTCTCCTGTTTGAACGTAGATTTTATCAAGTCTGGATTTTAAAAACATTGAATCTCTTTTGCTGGTTTCCTGACTGCGCGCTTGCTTCATTGCCTGTCTAACTCGGCGACTGCTTGTATCAATCCATCTTTCCGTACCGGTTTCCGCATCCGTGAATTTTACAAGACCAATTGATGGAAATTCATTTTCTCTTCTGTCATCCAAAACTACTCCAATTAAATCGTGCTTTCTCCCAACTACTTTTAAAATTTTCTCATAACCATCATCAAGGAAATCCGAGAGAAGAAAAACAATTGAACGTTTTTTTATTGCATTGTTCATGAATTCCAGGGCAGCTTTAATATTAGTTGAATTTCCCTCCGGCTCGAATGAAAGAACTTCCCTGATTATTCTGAGTACGTGCTTATTTCCTTTTCTGGGCGGAACAAACTTTTCAATTTTATCTGTAAAAAGAATCAACCCAACTTTATCATTGTTCTTTAAAGCGGAAAAAGCAAGTATAGCACTGAGTTCTGCAGCAACCCGTTGCTTGGTTTTAGAAACAGAACCGAACATTAATGAACCACTTAAATCAACCATCAACATTACGGTTAATTCACGTTCCTCTTCAAAAACTTTAATATACGGATGACCAAATCGTGCTGTAACATTCCAATCTATATTTCTTATATCGTCACCAAATTGATATTCGCGAACTTCAGAAAACTCCATTCCACGCCCCTTAAAAACTGAATGGTATTCACCGGAAAAGACCTGGTTCACAAGTCCTTTGGTTCTAATCTCAATTTGTCTTACTTGTTTTAATAATTCTTTTGTAAGCATTTTTTCCTGTTCTTTCTCTTTATTATACTCTTACTCACTAATTCAATTCAAAGTAAGATTAAGAATAAGAGAAAGAGAATGATTTTTACGGCACTTCAACTTTATTAAGAATTTCGTTAATGATATATTCCGAAGTGATCTCCTCTGCTTCAGCTTCATAAGTTACTGCAAGACGATGGCGAAGTACATCGTGGCAAATTGCTCTTACGTCTTCAGGAATTACATAACCGCGTCTTTTTATAAATGCCATCGCTTTAGCTCCCAGAGATAGATTTATTGTTGCACGTGGTGATCCGCCATAGCTGATCATCTCGGCAAGATTACCAAGACCGAAGTCGGCAGGTTTACGGGTAGCAAATACGATATCAAGAATGTATTTTTCTATTTTTTCATCAACATAAACATCGTGTATCAGCTCACGTCCTCTAAGAATATCCTTTGGCGAAATAATAGGACTTACATTAATCGGCTCATTATTAACATTTCTTCGCATGATATCCAATTCTTCATTCCGTGATGGATAAGTTATTTTCACCTTAAGCATAAACCTATCCACCTGTGCTTCAGGTAGAGGATATGTTCCTTCCTGCTCAATAGGATTTTGTGTTGCAAGAACTAAAAACGGCTCTTCAAGTTTAAAGGTTTGTTCGCCAATCGTGATCTGTCTTTCCTGCATTGCTTCGAGCAAGGCACTCTGCACTTTTGCCGGCGCACGGTTAATTTCATCTGCGAGAATAAAATTAGAAAATATAGGACCTTTCCTTATAAGAAAATTTCCATCCTTCTGATTGTAAATTTGAGTACCGATTAAATCTGCAGGAAGAAGATCAGGTGTGAACTGAATTCTCTGAAATTTTGCCTTCATAGCTGCCGAAAGTGTAGTTATTGCTAGAGTTTTAGCCAGACCTGGAACGCCTTCCAGAAGAATATGACCATTACCAAGTAAACCAACAACCAGTCTTTCGATCATTTCTCTCTGACCGACAATTACCTTCCCTACTTCGCTGAAAAGCAGATCGATAAAGGCACTTTCATTCTTTATCTTTTCATTTAGTTCTGCAATATCCAAGATGAAACCTCATATTTAATTAAAAAATTGGAATATCATTGAGATTAGACGGATCGAAACATATAAATGTTGTATTTTTTAATCAAGAAATTATTGATGCCCTTATTTCAAATCCGTTAGCTACTGATATTCGTGTAGGATTGATAATTTGATTCCTGAAATAAGAATAATTTCTATTTTAATATTAATTTGCAGTGCAAAATAATAAGAATTTTATATGCGAATTATAAACCTCGTCATTTCCCTGATTTTGTTTTCCGTTAATTACATTTTTTCACAGGAAACGAACTTTTCACTTTTAGCAAATCTTTCTGATTATAGAATACATGAAGAAAAATTGATGGAAACAATATCTGGAAATCCTATAACAACAGAGCTTTATAACTCATTTGTCGATTCATCAAATTCGTTGGATTCTGTAAAACTCAAAATATTAAATCCGAAAATACAGATAAGAAATGAAATAGATTTATATGATTCCACTAATTCAAAATTGCTGGTTTTAAAAGATAAAATTTACACTGCAACTACGAATGGAACTGTTTATAGCATTTACCCAGACGGAAAAATTAACTGGCAGCACATCACCGATGCAAAAATCAGTAATTCCATTTTAGGAAGTGGCGACTTAGTAGTTGTAATGAGTGATGCAGGGGATCTTTATACGATAAACTCAAACAACGGTGATCCCGTACAATCAATAGGTATTGGTGAACCGATTAGTTCCGACATCATTTTTACAGATATTAACTACAACGATTTAAACACCAAAGGAATTGTTTTCGGAACAGCTTACGGAAACGTTTATTGCTATGAACTATATTCTCTTGAAATGGTTTGGGAAAACAATCTGCCGGAAGAAAAAGTTATTACAGGAACATTTTTAATAAAGGATAAAATAATTATTCAAACAGCAAATGAAAATTATTATTGTCTTGATTCTGATAATGGCATTTTAATATGGAAATGGAAACCTAAAACAAAATCAGAAAAACAAAACTTCCGAAGTAAAGTAATTAGTAAAGGCAACTCAATTTATCTTACAGATAATGAAGGCAACTTGTATTCTATTGATCTGCTTCTCGGAACGGATAACTGGAATAAGAAAAGAGTTTACGCCTCGGAAAAAGTGTATTATGCAAATGATGA